>NZ_JBASWB010000058.1:0-21802 GCF_049276255.1 Miniphocaeibacter sp. | reverse complement strand
TATTAGCAGATATAATTACAGCTGACTGATTATTTTCCGTTTTTACTGTAGACAAGTATCTTTCCATTCCTAAGTTCTCAATAGTCTTATTTTCTTGCAGCTTTTTTGTTTGTTTCATTGATAAGTTTTTTATTTCATAATCCATATTTGTATATATGAACTGGTTTTGTATTGATTCGAGTCTATGATTTGTATATAACATTGTTGTTAAACTTACTATTAAAGTTATAATTAAAGACATTCCTAATAGTAACGATAATGAGTTCTTTTTATATGATTTTATAAATCTATTGGTTAATAATGAAATACATTCTTTGTTATTTATTTTTACCATTTTTTACCTCTTTTTTAAATAATTATTCCATCTTCCAATCTCAATACTCTATCAGCAAGTTGAGCAATTTCTTCATTATGTGTAATAATCACTGTTGTTTGATTAAATTCCCTACTTGTTACTTTTAATAAACCCATTACACTTTGGCTTGTCCGAGAATCCAAATTTCCTGTTGGTTCATCAGCTAAAATAATTGCCGGTTTTGTTGATATAGCTCTAGCTATTGCAACTCTTTGTTGTTGTCCACCGGATAAAGTATTTGGTAGGCTATTTAGCTTATTTTCTATACCTAAGGTTTTAATTATATTTTTAATATATTCTTCATCTAACTTTCTTCCATCTAACTTTATAGGTAATATAATATTCTCCCAAACAGTTAACATTGGTATTAAATTAAATTTTTGAAATACAAATCCAATATTTCTTCGTCTAAAAACCGTTAATTCTTCATCGTTTAGTTTACTTAAATCCTTCTCATCTACTATAATTGTCCCTTCAGTTGGATTATCTAACCCACCAAGAATATTTAATAAAGTCGACTTGCCAGAACCACTTGTTCCTACAATAGCTAAAAACTCTCCTTTGTTTATTGTTAAATTCACTCCATTTAAAGCACAAACAGAAGTTTCACCTTTTCCATATATCTTTTTCAATTCTTTTGCCTTTACAATTTCCATATTAATTTACCTCATTTTATTAAAATAATTTAAAACAAAAAATCTATATTGAATATTTCAATATAGACTTTATCATATAAATGTTTCAAACTAATATCCTAAATATAACAATATTGATATATTTAAATAGGCAGAAATACTGAAAACATTGTTCCTTCACCTTTTCTCGACTCTACTTTTAAATAACCTTTTTCCATGTTAATAATTTTTCTAGTTAAATATAAACCCAATCCTACTCCTTCAGTACCATTTACATCATTTGATCTATAAAATCTTTTAAAGATTTTATTTAATTCATTTTCTTTTATTCCTATTCCAGTATCTTTTATATTTATTCTTGCAAAAAATTGATATTCTTCAATTGAAATAATGATTTTACCACCATAATCCGTATACTTTATAGCATTTTCAATAATATTTCCAACAGCTTCTTCTGTCCATTTAATATCAAATGTAGCAAATACAGATTTGGTTTCCAGTTTAAAATTTATCCCTTTTTCTAATATTTTAGTTTTAAATTGTCCTTCTAATTTTTCTAATAAAAACTTAATATTTTCCTTTTTAGGATTAATAGTTACAATACCTGTTTCTAAGCGAGATAAACTAATTAATGATTCTATTAAAAAATGTAATTTTTCTACTTGATTTTTTATTGCATATATTTCTTCTGACTTATGATTTTCTTGTAATAATTCAGAATATAAAATAATATTTGATATTGGTGTAATACTTTGATGAGAAATATCTGAAATTAAAGTTTCATAACTTTTCTTTTGTTTAAGTATATTATTAAATTTTATCCTATTACCTATTAAATAATGTTTCATTGAATTTTCTAATACTGATAACTTACTTTCATCAAATTTAACAAAAGAATAATTATCTTTTTCAGCCAATTCTATCATATTTTGTAAACTATCTATTAATTGACTTTCTCTTTTTTTAAAGTATAAATAAATTAACAATATGGTTATTAAACTTACTAAAACTAAAATTAAATACATTTTCATTTTTTCTCCGACCAAGTATACCCTATTCCATACACTGTTTTAATATTTAAAGAATGTTCAGGGCTTATTTTTATTTTATCCCTAAGCCTTTTTACTATAACAGTCAAAGCATGACCTTCTACATATTCTAAATCCTCATCCCAAATTTCATCTATTAACTTTTCTCTTAAAACTACTTTGTTTTTATTATCTATAAGAATTTTTAATAATTTCTGTTCATTTTTACTCAATTCAATTACATTATTTCCTACATTAAAAATCATTTTTTCAAAATTAAAATAATAGTCTTCAGACTTATAAATCAAACTAAAATTATTTTTATTCTGTCTTAAACAAACATCAACTCTTGCTCTTAACACCATAAGGCTAAATGGCTTTGTAATATAATCATTAGCACCAAGTTCAAGTCCAGTGACTATATCCATTTCCATATTATTTGCCGTAATCAATATAATAGGGATATCTGATTTTAATCTTATTTCTTTTAAAAATTCAATTCCATCTCCATCTGGTAAATTAATATCTAATAAAATTAATTCAATATCTTTTGAATTTAATTCTCTTCTTGCAGATTCAACAGTGTAGGATTGAATAAAATTATAATTTTCATTTTTTAATGCCAACCTTATACCATTATTTAACTTTAAATCATCTTCAACAATTAAAATTGTAACCATTATTTCCTCACTTAATTAAAAAGAATATGAGTCAAACTCATCAACTTCTTCTGTAATAAAATTTATAATACCATTATTAATTAAATAAAATCCATTTTGTGGAACATTTAATTTAATGGCTTCTTTAAAATCCAAATCTAATAAATAACCTCGTAGAACAATACTAACTAATCCATGGGTCATTAAAATTATATTGTTACTGGAAATATTGGAAATACTCCTTAACCATTTACAACAACGCTTTTCAATATCCCTATAACTTTCACCTCTAGGGGAATTGAAGTACCAAGCAAAATTTGTAAAGTCAATATTATTTTCTTTAGAAATCTCTTTCTTTGTTTTTCCTGCCCATAGGCCTAAATTACCTTCCTGTAAATTACTGTCATAAATAATATTTGTTACTTTTCCATTTAATTCATTTAAAATGAGTTTTGAACTTTCTTTTGTTCTACCTAAGGGGCTGGAATACATTTGTATATCTTCCTTTTTTACATCGGAAATATATTTTCCTAGTAATCTTCCATTTTTCCTAACCTGTTCTTTTCCCTTATCTGTTAAGGGAGAATCTAATATTCCCTGGCAACGACCTTCCTTGTTCCATTTAGTTTCTCCATGTCTTAAAAGGTATATTTTCTTATTTCTTATACTGTTAATTATTTCATTTCTTTCTTTTAGCATTATATTTTCCTATATATATTTCAATAAGCTTTTACTCTAATTTAGTAGACTTGTCATTTTCACTACTTGTTTTTTCCTTTTCTTCTTTTGTTCCAAAAACCGATGCACCAACTAAAACTATTAATGAACCTAATGCAATAGCTCTAAAAACAATTATTAAAATATTAATATTACTCATTTTTGTATCATGTGAGTTAATTATCTTGTCTAGGTTTTCTGTTGGCATACCAACAAATAATAAACCTATTACATTGTTGTTAATATCTTTTATAGGCTCATAGGCAGTATAGTAATTTTCCCCTAGTATTTCTGCCTCACCTGTATATACTTCACCTTTCATTACAGTTTCATAGGCATTATGATCTGTACCTAAATAGGTATCTGTTGCTCTTTCATTACCATCAGCCATAATATTAGTTGAAATTCTCTTAAAGTCATCATTTACCTTAACAAAAATAGTGGATTTATCACCTAAATCCTCTAACACGCTATCTACTACACCAAACTCCCCTTCTATACTATTACCATTAGCATCTAATAGAGTTTCATCCCCTTGAGTTAAGGTTCCATAGGAGTTTTTAATATATTTCATTGTTAAATCTATATTATTTTCCACATGCATTTCTAATAGTTGATTTTTAATATTATCAATTTCCTTCGTATTATTAGAATAACCTAATAAACCTAAAATTAAACTAGCTAATAAGGCAACCATTCCACAATATGCTATTAGCTTTACTCTACTTAATTTCATAAATCGCTCCCCTTAATTTAAATATTTAATATTTGTAGCAAAGGTTTACCCTAAGATTATTTGTCTAAACCTACAAATACCTTTTTAAAACCTAGCCAAGCAAAACAGGATATAGCAGCTATAGTTCCAAGTCTTCCTCCAATACCTACATAAGCACTACTTGCAGCTATAAATAGTATTCCCGTTAATAATGATATTACAGCCATTTCTAATGGATTTAATGCATTTTCTACAGATATCATTCCAGCGTAAGAAGAACAAGCTGCTGCTGTTGCCAAAACATCGCCAATAACTGGAAAAAAATAGGGAAGCATAAGTCCCGACACTAAAGTTATAATAGCTGAAGCAATAACCGGACCTCTATTTAAAATATTTGAAACAGTATATGTTGCAATACCTGCAATAATCGATACTATTAAAATAATAACCTCTTCCATAATGTTCTCCTAACTAAAAAAATTAATTATTGTTTTTGTAATTATTGTCGATAAAGCAGCTGTAGTTCCTCCCTTACCTCCAATTCCAGCATATATTTCTGCTGTAACTAAAAAGATTATTCCAACTATAACACTACCTAAAAAAGCCGCTCCTAACGATGGTATTACAGATAGTGAACTCATTCCTACAAATGATGAAGTATATGTTATTCCGGCTAAATCATTTGGGAGAAATGTAGCTGCCATAACTCCTACTAAACCATTAGCTATTACTGCCCCATAACCCATTTTATGATTTATAAACCATGTTAACGTTACCCCAACAAATGAACAAATAAAAACATATATACTTTTTTTCTTAATTTTCATTTTTATCATCCTTTTCAATTAACTGTCTAAAGTGATCAGCTAAACTAATAGCAAAAAAACAACCAAAAATTATTAAAATTTCCGTTTTATAAATGTTTCTTTCATTAATGGCTGTTGAAACTATCAAACCACCACCTGTTGCTATAAAAGCAAATAAACCTAATAGCCGTCTCCATTTTTTATTAAATAATTTATTGCTCATAATTCTGTTACCAAATATTAGTAATAAAGAATAAAAATCAAATAATTCCTAGATTTTGGTAACTACCTCCTTTGTATTTATTCTGGAATAAATTGTTAAAATATTATCGTAATAATAATAGTCTATTCTTTTATATTAAAGGATTTAAAAATTTTAATCAATATCTAACTATTTTAATTAAACAAAATTACAAAATACTCTACTTAATAAAAAAAGACAAACCTTAAATTGATTTATCTTTCTTATGGGCTGTAATAATAGTCTAGCTACTTGCATTTACAGTAATTATAAAATTGTCTATAGTTATATACCAGTCTTTTCCCTTTTTGTAATTAAAGAATTAGGATATATTATTTGTTTCTTATACCAATCTACAATACTACTATTTTCTAATAAAAGATTGTTTTTTTAAATCCGTTCCTTACCTAATTCAGTCATATGTAATTTGTCTATATTAAAAATTAATTCATTATCTTTTTCCATATACTTTTCCTATTTTTCATTTTTTATATAATAATTTATATTTGCCTTTCTTGCCTGTGAACCTAGAATTTTAGTCTGTAATCTATATTTCTTTCCATCTTTTATAAAATTTGTACCACATTGCCTAAACTCAAAATTTGTATTTTTTCTAATACATTGCTCCCTAATATTAAGTAGCCAGCTATAATTTAAAGGTCTTGCCCTATAGTCGGATTCTCCACCAACAACTACTAATTCTATATCGTCTAGGTATTTTTCAATATCGATTTCTTCAAGTAAAGGTTGAGCTGTAATGCATTTATGTTTTATTGGTAGATTTTTAAAAATAGAAAGTCTATAATCTGCCGTAGCTTGATTTTCAATAGTACAACAAACAGTGACATTCCCATAACCATCTTCCCAATCATCGGGAATACAGTTTAAAAACCTGTCTATTCTTTTTGTTAAAAATAAAAAACTTAAATCAGAACGCTCCTTAATAATTTTCCAACACTCTTGCCTCCACTTATCTGCTTCTTCAATTAAAAAATCTGTTGAAAAACATAAATATACCCTTCCGGACTTAAGTTTATAATTACCATTTTTAAGTTTCTCTATTGGTTTATAAAAATCTTTAGTTCTAACAATTTCATTTGTATTAATATTTCTTTTAAAATCCCCCTTATGAATATAACAAAATTTACAACCTTCACTATATTTCTTACAACCCCTCCAAGGATTCCATATTGCCATATCTAACACCATCTAAATAAAATATTTAAATTACTTGTTTTTATTTTTAAAATATACTATAAACATTATTATCATAATTAGGATATAAGCAAAATAAAATATATAGGTTAAAGTAAGGCTAAAAGGCAAAGAATATTCAGGATAACTTAAACCAATAATTATATATATTATCATTAAAATTAACATAATTATTCCACTATACAGAAATTTTTTCATTTAAATCTCCTATCTTCAAATAAAATAAAGCCATAGATTCTAAATATGTACTAAATAGTAAAATACACAGGATATTATCATACATAATTAAAATAGTTTTATTTTCTATTAAAACAATTTCTCATACTTATTATATATATAATTATCTTTTATTAATTGTAAGGCTAAAATAGGTCCTTGCTCAAAATCTTCATCAAGATGTAGATTTTCAAAACGCTTAACTTCACCCATTAGAAATTCAATCATTGAAATATCGCCACGATGACCTAAGACTAAACATAATTGAGACTTTAAATACTCACTACGTATATTATTATATTGTTGAAGAATCCAATCACAACAATCCTCTTGACAATGAATAAAAAAATAAATAACATTTTCAATAAATTCATCCTGCATACTAGTCATTGCTCGTTTTTTTATTAATGGCATCATTTCTTCTTCATGTTCTAGAATTCTATAGTATAATTCCATTCTACTAATTAAAGTAAGATTCTTTCGCATATATTTAAGTAATTTTTCACTGTCGTGTTCTTTTAAAATTTCATCTCTTAGTTGTAGTTCCTCTTCTTTCGGTTTATAACCTTCATCTAATGTTTTATTAACCAAATCGTCAATATCATAAACAGCTGTCATATTATACGTTATTTTAGCAGCTGAAATATCCTTTATTGGATGTTTTTTAAAATATTTATTATTTAATTTTTTTATCATAATGTCTCCTTATAAGAAGTCTTTTTAATAGTATTATTTAAAAGGCTGTTTGTTATTTAATAAATTATATATATATTAGTTCCAGTGGTTTTGTCAAAATATTCTTTTAAATCTATAAATTTACCTCTAACCAATCTCTTAAAAACTCGATTTCCTTTGGTTTATGAATATAATGTTCTGCTCCATGAAGTACGGTTAATTGACTACTAAATTTTTCTACAAACTTTTTCATTACCTCAATATCTGTCATACTATCTTTTTCAGGATATAGTATTTTTGTTGCAACATTCCAAATATCAATTGGATTATCACGTGTGTAGTTATAATATTCCCATGAAAGAGTTTCTCCAAATGAAGTTTCAATTTTTTTCTTGTTTTTTAATTCATTCTCTGTAACGGATGCCCATTTCATCATATTTTTAATCAACTGCTCCATATTTAGTATAGGAGCTATAAATAAACCTTTTTCTATGCTCTCATATTGAAAAGCAAGTAAACTAAACCAGCATCCAATACTATTACCAATTATATAAACCCTATTCCAATTTTCTTTTAAATAATTCATAATCATTTGTAATTCTGGGACTACATTCCATGGTTCTAAGGCAATTTTTTCTTCTTTTCTATCTCCATGTTCCGGCAAGTCAATGCTAAAAATCTGTAAGCCTTTATCGATAAATATATCTGCAAATTGTTCTACTTCTTCTTTGTTTCCATTTTTCCCATGTATATATAAATATACGTCATTAGATGGTTTTCCCCATAGTACTGCAGGAATTCCACTAATCTTTATATTTTCCCTTTTCATACACATCTCTTTCCTATTATTTAGTATTATTTAATGATTTGATTTCTCCAATAAAATCTTCTTTTGCATGAGCATAATATGCTAATTTTACATTATAGCTAAGTATTTTATTCCAACTTTTTATTACCATATCATCATAAGCAACTGCTGTTTGAATCGGATATAAATCTCCAACAATAACAGCCTCTTTATCAATAACTACAGATATGCTTTTATCACTATGCCCTGGCGTATAAATAATTTCTCCATCTATACCAACCGTCTTTAATATTTCTCGACTTTCTTTACAAGTAATGATTTTTGCTAAATCTTCATTAATCGGTTTGAAATTATCATTTTTGTTTTTAGATAAATATTCATCTGAAAAATGAATATAATCAATTTGTTTATCAATTACTAATAATTCTATTCCTAAATCTACTAAATCTTGTGCAATTCCCATATGATCAGGGTGATAATGTGTAATCAATAAATATTTAATATCAGAAACTTGCAATCCCATTTCTTTAATACCTTTAAAAAAATTCTGTAATGTTCCTGCCCAATCTGTGTCTATTAAAATCGAGCCTTTCTTACCTTTTATTATATATGTTCTTGTATTCCTATATTTTAATTCATTAATCATGTTTATTACCCGTTTGTGTTTTCTGTATTTTATATTCTATTTTTAATCCAATTATCCATAAAATAACAAAGGCATAATTTTCTAATGCTCCGATTAAACTTATAACCTTGGAACTATCATTTATGTATCCTATTAAATGATTCGTTCCAAATCCCAATCCTCCAACAATCAGTGACAAAACAACTATTGTCAAAAAATATAAATCATATTTCCTATTTACCCCGATTAGTATAGGAAGAATTGCCAAATTCCAAAATCCGATTTCTCTTTGCCAACCTACTGATACTCCATATTCAGAATTAGCTCCCATAGCTTCCGGAAAAAATATTTGCATTATAGCAGCACCCAAAAGAGCTATCATTAGAATAATAAACATTACCCTTAATAATTTATTCATTATTTACCTCCCATCTATGACTTATTCCTTATATCTCAATATACCATATAACTCACCTTATAATTATTAAATCTACATCTCATAGACTTCTAACTCCTCATCTTTTTTCATTCTCAACTTTGTACTTAACGTCCCCTCTACATCATAAACATTTTTATCATCATAATTATATAATTTTTATCTAACCCCTTACAACCGATACCAATGGACAATATCTACCAGTATTATAATTGTATTCAAATATGTCTTATTATTCTCTCTTAAGATAGTTTTATACCAAGTGTGTGGAACTATATCACCAATAAAATTTAGCTTCCCTATTTCATCTACAGTATCATTTCCTGAACCATATAAATAACTCATATTATCACCTCCTAATATTTAAACAATAAAAAAAGACTATTTTCTAGTCTTTTCCTCTTATTATAATTCATTATATTTAAGTTTTATTAATTAAAAATTAATTTAGTTTACAAAAATTACACTAAATATCAACAAATTATTTTTATATTTTCAATTACCATTGATGTATTTAAGCTTGACTCTGTTTTTACTATTACACTATAGTTATTTGATTTATTAAATATTAATTTCTGTTTAGAATTCAATAATATATTAATTGTATTATTATCACTTTCTGTCAGATCAAAAATACTTTGTAACAGTTTAAAATCAGTGTCACTAAATTCTCCGCTAATAATAATTTCATTAATTCCAGATATCCCATTATCCCTTGAATTAGGTATTGCGTATTGATTCATAAAATCTCTTGTCTTTTCATCTTTAAGCTGTTGAAAACCTATTTGAAATGGAACTTTTTCAAAAAAAGGAAGATAAGCATTTTTCCATGGCATTTTTCTAGTAAATAAATTAAAAAACCATTTGAACTCTAACCAGTTAGGTTGGCTAATTTCTATTCCTTTCTTTGTTAGATTCTCATATAATAACTCAATACTTTCTATATCTAACATCAAACATATCATACCTCTATGTCCTTGATTAAATCTATCAGTCCATTCAGATACCCAACCTCCACCTCTAGGCTTTAATATATTTATCATTTCAAAATATTCATTACCAATCCAAATATTTGATGCTTTAAATCCATTAGTGCACTTACCTTTCTTAGGTTCATAAAATAATCCGGTTTTTCTTATATTTTCAATTATAGAATTATTTTTTTGATATTTTTCATCTACATTCACAACAATATGATCAATTTTCATTATTATCACCTAAATTCTTTATTAATTTATCAACGAGAAGTATCTGCCCATCAATGGTGTTTAACATATTATCAATCACTAAAGATTGCACTTTATCTAAAGTTGTATGATTCTTTTTTATACCTATACTTTCTATTAATGATATCTTTGACTTTATGAGTTTTTCTCTCCTTACATTTAGCATATTTCTTTTTTGATCAGCATTAAATGTTTTTGCCCCTGACATTCCAATAAAGAAATTATATGAAAACTGAATATCTTCTAATTCAATCGCTTCTTGAGTTTCTTTTTTTCTAATTTGCATACCATATTCGGTAATTTTATAAATTGTCTTTTTTCTTTTTCCAATATATTGAACAGTATCTATTTCTATTTCACCTGTTTTATATAGAGAATTTACTGCATTTTGTATTGACCCTACTAGAATATTAGCCCAACGCATAGCATCATATTTCTCTATATTTGATTTTATATCATATACAGACATAGGTTGAATTTCCAATAGGTTTAAAATTAATAATTTAATCAATAAGTTCTACCTCTCAATAGTCAAATTTAACTATATTATAGTCAAATTTGATTATAATGTCAATTGTTATCTTGTTAATTGTTTCTTCTATTGTTAAATCATAACCACCCGTAAATAAGGTGACTAAGGTGACCCCAACCATGGCACTACTATTTTCCAAGACGGAAATTGTTCCATTATATCTAAGGGGTTCATAATCTTCAAGGGGGATAATTTATTTAAAAAATCATATTTCCCCACAAGCTCTCCTATAATCCCTACAATATATGTTCCAAAGACAAAGGCCATTATAAAACTGGTTATAGACTTTAAAATTTTTAATAGGCTGGATAATAATATTCCAAATGCTATAAATATAAAATTAGTAAAGAGGCTTCCCAGAAAAAATCGAAACAAACTTTCATTTATCTCTCTAATGGTATACTGATGGGATTTGAACGTCTTTAAAGACATCATTGCCACTGCAGTTATCAGAACAAGTAAAATTAAAAGCAAAGCCATAGATGCCAGTAGCTTTTCCACAAAGATCTTTTTTCTTGAAAGTGACTGTCCGTACAGGTATTCAATCTTTCCACTGGATTCTTCCTCTACTAATGCATTTGCTACTAATAAACTTGCAAATATAACAATTGCCATATTTATATACAGGTATATATATCCATAACATACAGATGGATTAGTGAAATCAGGTATTTTTTCAATGCCTAAAGCAACCAGTAGGCCGTCCGGTATTCCCTCCAATTTTGCATCTACAAGGGATTGCATGCTTTCTGTTTCCATGGACGGAAGAATTGCCAGTATGGCAAATATTAAAATCGATAAAACCATTATCCAAACTACCAGAGACTTGTATTTATTCTTAAGCTCCAAATTAAATACCACTGTTTTCACACCTTCCATAGTACCCTAAAAATTCTTCTTCAAGGGATAATTTATCTATGGTTAAATCCCTTAATTCCATTTTGTTTAAATTTTTTACCAGTTCTTCAATTTCCTTTAAATTGTGACCTGAGGTGAATACCGTTCCACCTTCTTCTACCGTTTCTCCCAGTAACCTAAATAAATTTTTTTGAACCAAGGGATCTAAACCATTGGTTGGTTCATCTAATATTATCAGCTCCGGCTTAGAAACCAGACTAGATGCGATGGCAACTTTTTTCTATTTCCTAGGGATAACTCCATAAACTTTTTCCTTTTTCAATATTTAATTCTTCAAATAAATAGTTCATATAACTTTATCTGATCGTTTATGTATTTTCATCGTCCATTTAACTTTTTATTTATATAAGTTTAATATATTTATAAAGAATTTTCATGATCTTGTGTTTTATCTAGTTTTCAGTCTTTATTATATGTTTTAAGAACAATCTTTTATATTTTCGGATCTAAATAACCATCAATAATGCTTTATCATATATTGTGTTAGATTATACATTAACACGATTAATTTCTTCAATTATCCAATAAATTCTTGTCTATTCATCTCTTACCTCACTAATTATATTTTTCCCATTTTATCCAATGGAAAAAGTTTCACGCTGGCTCTACCACAAATTAAATCCCTATCCACAGGTCCGTATGCTCTGGAGTCATATGACTTGCCCGGATTTCTGTTATCTCCTACTATGAAGTATTCATCCGCTGCAAGTTCCCAATGATTTCCCACAGAGGCCATTGTCCAACTGTCTTCCGCTTCATACTCCTCTTGGAGCAATTCACCGTTTATATAAAATTTTCCCTCATTTAAATCTATGTCATCTCCTGGCAGTCCAATTACTCTCTTTACGACCAACCTGTCAAAGACTCCCCAAGTTTTTCCACCACTAGGATCTTTCACCACCACAATATCCTCACGATCAGGATTTCCAAAAACCAATGATAAGTTATTCGTGATTATGAAATCTCCACTGTGAAGTGTGTCTTCCATGGATGCACCTTTTACTATGTGGGTGCTGAATACGTATTTTCTAATTAATATTGCAATGACAAGTGCAAGTACTATAAACATAATATTCTTTATGAAATTTCCACTCTTCTCTTTTTTATCTTCTTTCAATTGTTCTCAATCCTTCCAAATCTATCGTCAAATGGAAAATACCTCTAAGCGGTAATCTCCTTGATTGCACTCTCTTTAATTGGCCCAAAGCTATTTGAGTCATTTGACCCTCCCGGTGTCCTGTTGTCACCTGCCACCTGCCACAAATAATTCCTCCTCTTTTAGATTGCCACGGTGTTTAAAGTAAATATGTCATCAGGCAAGTACTCTTCTTTCAGTTTTTCACCATTTATATAGAATTTACCTTAATATAAGTCCACCACATCTCCCGGCTCTCCTATGACCCTATTCATGTGGTCGTCACCTTCAGCCACGGAAGAAGCAAATACCACAATGTCACCTCTTGCAGATTCTCTGAAGAAAAGGATTACTTTATTGGAGATGAGTTTGTCTCCGTTGTGTAGATTCGACATCATGGAAGTACTCTCAACTGTCGTAGGATTAATATCTCTACTATGTAATGTATTCCATATGATTCATCCTCTTAGTAAATAAATACCTCTTCTAATATTTATTAAAAAATCTAGCAATTTTAAATGCAAGTATTAGTTATGCACTTTACTGACCTCGTTCTATTGAATTTATTGTTTGACTAGACACATCAATTTAATTAGCGAGTTTTTCTTGCATTAGATTATTAATTTTCTTAAATTAGGCAATTCCTTTATCTTTCTGCAAATCTAATGGTATAGTAAATTTAAAAATTGTTCCATTAACATTTGGCAGGGATTCAACCCAAATTTGTCCACCTTGACCTTCTATTATCTTTCTGCAAATAGGAAGACCTAATCCTGCTCCACCTAACTGGCTTGCACGAAATTTTTCTATCCTATAAAAATTATCGAAGATATGAGCTTGATCTTCTACTAGGATACCTCTTCCATCATCTTTAAGACAAATTTCCAAAAATTTCTCCTGAACTTCTGATGTTATTTGAATTTCATTATTGGCGTAGCGTTTTGCATTGGATATTAGATTGTCAAAAACATGAATTAAGCCTTCATAATCTGTTCGAACTTTTACATTAGGGAATGGACGATCAACCATAAATTCAATATTTTCTTCCATGAATTCAAGAGAATAGGTAGAAAGAATATCATCTAATAATTCGCCTGAATCATAAACCATCAAATTATCTTTATTTTGTTTTAAATCCACCTGAGAATAAAGAAATAATTGGTCTATTAGACTATTTAATCTATTAGTTTTATCCTTTATAACCGACAAGTAGCGTTTAAAACGCTCTTCATCATGAACCACACCATCTTCTAAGCCTTCCACATATCCTTTAATAGATGAAATTGGAGTCCTTAAGTCGTGGGAAATACTGGCGATCATTTCTTTTCTAGATTTTTCTAATTCATCCCGTCTATCAACAGCCTCTTTCAATTGAACCTGCATGGCATTAAAGGTTTTACACAATGCACCTATTTCATCATCTTGGTCATAATCGACAAAAGAATTGTAATTTCCCTGCATAACTTGGTTTGCTGCCATATTTAAATCTTGAACAGGTTTCAATACATATTTTTTGACAATATAAAATAAATAGACTGATGAAGCATAGATCGGTAGGGATAAAAGAATTCCTGGTAATATTACTTTTAATAAATCAAACCTATCTTTTATAGAAGTGCCTACTAAAAGAATAATTATAAGAGGGATAATAAAAAGCAATTTCAAAGGAAATGTCAGCCTTTTTTCAATACCTTTTCTCATAGCTCCTCTCCTTCAAATTTATATCCTACACCCCAGATGGTTTGTATATAATCTTTCTCTTCTCCAACTACTTTAGTTAACTTTTCACGAATTTTCTTTACATGAATGGTAACTGTATTTAAGTCCCCATATTCATTAAAGCCCCATACACCATCATATATTTGCTGGCGAGTTAAAACCTTTTGGTTATGACGAGCCAAGAAAAGAAGAAGTTCAAATTCCTTTGTTGTAAAATCAATCTGTTGCCCCTTTGAAGAAACTATATATGCAGATGGATCTATAGATAAGTCCCTAAATTCTATTTCATTCTTAAATTCTGATGAAATAGAGAATTGATACGAGCGTCTAAGTTGGGATTTAACTCTTGCAACAACTTCTTTAGGACTAAATGGTTTTACCACATAATCATCTGCACCAAATCCAAGACCCAATATCTTATCTACTTCCCTACCTTTAGCACTTAACATAATAATGGGAAGTGTTGATTTTTTACGTATTTCTAGACAAACTCCTATACCGTCCATTCCTGGAAGCATAATATCTAAAATCATAATATCTGGCTTAAAAATCTTAAAAAGCTTTAATGCTTCTTCCCCGTCTCCACAGGTTTTCACCCTATAATTTTCTTCCTCAAGATAATCCTTAAGTAGTTCTCTTATTTCTATTTCATCATCTACTACAAGCACTTTTACTTGTGACATGATATCCCTCCTAAACATATTTTTACCAGCCTTATATCACATCCTTTTTTGAAAAATAAATCATAGATAGTGAATAAAAGACAAGAACATATAAAATAGATATGACAATTTTGGGCATAATGACTCTTAGCCCTAAGTCTGTCATAATCATTGATGGCAAGATATTCATAAAACTTCCAACAAAATATTCTTTTAAAATCTTGATATCGGTCGCCAAATTTGTTAATAAAACAAGGGCAACTCCTATACCTATAGTAACTGTTGTCTTCTCAAAAGCAAAGGCAAAAAAGAAAATAATCATGGAAAAGCCAAATACAGAAAGAAAAAATCCTAAGCCTGCTAAAAGAGTAGTGCTAACACCATGGAAACCTTGTAATCTTTGCCCTTTAACAATCAAAGGATTTCCCTGAACTAAGATATGGTCTCCCCAAGGAAAAACCAAGTTTCCTATAATATAAGATATTAAAACTGTAAATCCAATAAGAATAGCAATAATAAATACCATACCTACAAGCTTAGCTGTAACCAGCTGATAACGATGAATAGGATGAGCGAGAGCAGTCTTAAAAGTTCCTTGACGATATTCCTCACAAACCATATCCGCTAATAATACAGTAATAATAATCGCAATAAAGAAAGAACTTCCACTTAAAATTTGTAAGGGAAAAGACTGGCCGTTCATAGCAAGGACTTCTTGGTCTACATAAACTTTTATTTGAAAAATATTAATTAAAAGATTTGCTAAAAGAAAGCCTAATGATAAATACAGTTTCTTTTTATGAAGTACTTGCCAACATTCATTTTTTATAAGTCCTAACATATAAAATACCCCCTAATAAACTAAGTCTTTTTTCTTAAAACTCAAGAAACTTATACTTGTAAAGATCACAAAATAGAAAAGAGTCATAACTATTGCTATAATTCCATCTCTTCCTATATTTTCAAAAACAAAGAATCGATAAAGGTAAGAGAAATGATATGCTGGCGAATAAGGATTCCCTATACTAATTCCATTTAAATTCATTCCTAGTATCATCAAGCCAGAAGAACCAATAATTGTGCTAATTTGATCCCCTGTCATAAGAGCAAGACAAATAGCAAAAATTCCATAAGTCATAGCTGGAACCGTTAAAATTAAATATGAACCAATCGTTATGAATATACCTTTTATGGTTCCATAGCTAAGACCTTCATATTCAAATACATTTCCCCATCCAAGGTGATAAATACCCAGTGCATATGAAACTACTATAAAAAATACAGTAAGACTTAAAATCATAACCAGTAAAGACATAATCTTGGCTTTAATCAATTGATTTCTATCGACAGGATAGAGTAAAGAAAGCTTAAGAGTTCCTTGTTGATATTCCCTGGAAATAGTATCAGCTATAAAAATTGGGATAAAGAACATCATAAATTGAACATATATTTCTGCAAGAGCTAAAGGTGCTGATTGACCATTGGTAAAAGTCCAAATAGTATCTTCGTCCAAACCTGGTTTGTAGCTAAGTAAATTAACAACTATAAAAAATAAGTGGATTCCTGCAAAAATATAGAGTTTTTTTGTTCTAAACAATTTATAACATTCATTTTTAAATAATTTCATTTCCTCATACCTCCCTTGTTAGCCTAAAGTAAAAGTCTTCAAGAGATTCACCTGACCCATTTCCACACAGGTTTTCTATCCTATCTTCTATAACAAGCTTACCCCCATGGATAATGCCAATTCGATTACAAATGTTTTGCATGTGGTGAAGAAGATGACTGGAAATGAAGAATGTAATGTTCTTTTCCCTAGCCAAATATAAAATAAGCTCTTCAATTTCCATCATTCCTTGTGGATCTAAGCCATTTGTCGGTTCATCAAGAATTATAAGCTGAGGATTGCCCAGTAAGGCATTAGCTATGCCAAGTCTTTGCTTCATACCAAGCGAATAGGTAGATACCTTATCCTTGGCCCTATTTTCTAAGCCTACTATAGATAAAACTTCCATAATATGACCTTTTTCAAGTCCTGGAATGAGGTTGGCAATCAGCTTCAAATTATTGTAGCCAGATAAGTATCCATAGAATGATGGAGATTCTACCATTGCCCCTACTTGATTAATGGCATTCTTGAAATCATCTTTTAAATCATAACCGGAAAGAGTAACTGTTCCCTTATCAGGATATACAAGGCCGGTAAGCATACGAATAATAGTAGTTTTCCCTTGCCCGTTTCTTCCCAAAAATCCGTAAATATCGCCTTTATAAACTTTAATATCTATATCCTCTACAATTATTTTCCTGCGGAAGGACTTTGTAAGGCTCTTTGTTTCTAACAAAATATTTTTATCCATATAGAATTTCTCCTTTTCATAAATTGATTAATTTTTCAATCTAATATCATTCTACATGGCAAAAATAAAGTAATACTTTTCAAAAAATTAAAATTTGATAAACTTTCTTCATAACCTACTCTAAATTTCTTAGTATCTTCTATATCCAATGATTTATTTTATGAACTCATAAATTGCAAGAAATACCAAAATGGTTTTATGGATAAGGAGCAGAATAAATATCTTCTCAATACCTATCCTAGAAGTAAAATGGGATATATTCGAATTTATATTTCTATCTACAATTTTTGTTATACCATATCTTATTAAAATACAATATTCATAATCTTCTACCATGGTATCACTAGGATTTTTAGAATTAGAAACAACTTGCCAACGTTTAACCTTATCCTTGTATATCTCTACTTCTCACACCGCTGGTAATTTCAATAATGTTTATTGTCGTATCCAATTTTTAAATTTCATTCTTCCACCTCAAATTTATATCCTAATCTTATAATGATAACTATATGATTTTCCGCATCGTCTAACTTCTTTCTCAAAGTGTTTATATGGGTATCAACCGTTCTAGTGTGCCCTGCAAAGTCGTATACCCAAATCTGACTGAGTAATTACTCTCTTGTAAACACTCTATTGGGATTTTTCATAAACAAATGTAATAACTCAAATTCTTTATATGTAAGGTCTATCTATTCTCCATCTACATAAACTAAGAGTGAACTATTATCAATGCTAATATTTCCATTTATTATTATATCTTCTTTAAAACCAATTTCACTTCTCTTTAACAGCACTTTGACTTTTGCATTAAGTACCCTAGGACTGAATGGCTTTGTAACATAATCATCTGCACCTAATTCATATCCCATTAATTTATCTACTTCTTCAGTTTTTGCAGTTAAGATTATAATTGGAACTTCACTTACAGTTCTAATTAACTTACAAATAGTAAATCCATCAAGCTCTGGTAACATTAAATCCAGTATTATTAAATCCGGATTAGATTTTTTTAACATATTAATAATGTCTAATCCGTTATTAGTTATAAAACAATCATGTCCATCTTTTATTAAATAATCTTCAACTATTTTACATATTCTTTTATCGTCCTCAATAATTAATATATTAGCCATTAAAATCTATCCTTTCTAACTTAAATAACATTTAATATTGAATTCAGGGTGACTTCTTTAAATTCAATAATTGAAAAGAATCTATTTTCTATTTCAAGATATAGTCCATCTCCATTCACAACAAATCTCTCAGGTACTCCATCAATAATTTCACCAGATTTCAATTCAATTTCTATTTCCTGTTCTCGTAAAATTGCTGTCTTTATTTCTCGAATCATTTCATTTAGTTTTTCATCTTCCATTTGTATTTCAAACCAATCTTTAGTAGATTCTATTATTTTTTCCTCTACCTGATCTATGACATATTCAATTTGTTCTTCCGATACTTTGTCACTTTCTTTAATTTGTTTCATTAGCTGATGTTGCTCTTTTAAACTCAACTTCTTATTCTTTAGTTTAAAATTATCATCTACTTTATATCCACCGGCATTTCCTCTCTTCCCCATAATAGGAATCCCTGCTTCTTTTAAAAAGTCCATGTCCCGATTGATAGTCCGTTTGTCTACCTTATGTTGCTCTGCCAACTCCTGGCTCGATACCCAATCAGATTGCAAAAGAGTAAGTAGTATCTCCAACCTTCTATCTAATTTCATTTATTACACCACCTAGATATTCATTATATTAATTTCATTATACATTAGCGACAATATTTTTTCTATTATGATTTACAAGCGACATCTAATTGTCTATAATAAAAATATGGGAGGCATAGTTATGAAACTAGTAGGAAATTTGTTATTAATTCCAATGAAAATATTATTATTTCCATTGGTTATTTTTATAATATGTTTTTCTATCCTGACTTCAGCACTTGCTGTTGCAGGCAAGTTTGTATTAGGTTTTATAAATCTAATCATTTTATTAGGATTAGCAGGTTCAATATATTATGGCAACCCTAAAGTGATAGCTGCATTTATACTATTACTTAGTATTGGAATAATCTCACTTATAGTAGATCTTATTCCTATTACACTAAATAAACTATCTAACGGTTTAATCAGCACCCTAGGTTTTTGGTTTTAAATAAAATAAAATTGTTGTCATTTTTTTATGACAGCTATTTTTCTACAATAAATAATCTTTTAAAGAATAGTAGCAAGCACAGGAAGTGGCTATACACTTCCAAATTATTGCATATTTATTATAAACAAAATATGTAATTGCTTGTACCTAGTTTATAAATTTATATTGATAAACTTACAATTCATCGAAATTATAACTAGGTAAACTTTTGGGGAGTATCCCCAAACCCCAATTGTAAAAATTAAAAAAGGAGGAAATGCTTTTGATAAATAGAGAAAGAGATATTCAAATAAACTTTAGAGTTACTGAACAAGAAAGAGATTTAATTTATAAAAATATGCATGAGTCTGATGTTAAAAACTTGGGAGCTTATCTTAGAAAAATGGCAATAGATGGACGAATTTTTAAATTAGATAACTCTCCATTAAGAGAGATGAATACTAACATGAGTAGATTTTCCAGTAATTTAAATCAAATAGCAAAAAGAGTAAATTCAACGGATACCATTTACACGGAAGATATACAAGAGATCAAAGAAATGATGGTGAAAATATGGCAGTCACAAAAATACATCCTATCAAAACTACCTTAAAATATGCATTGGATTACATAATGGATGAGAATAAAACCGACGAGCAAATATTAATCTCAACTTATGGATGTGGACATGAAACTGCATATTTGGAGTTTCAGATGACTAAAGAAAGATGGAATAGTTCTGCAAAAAATTTAGCAAGACATCTCATCCAATCTTTTGATCCGGAAGATGATATTACTCCAGAAGTCGCTCATGAAATTGGTATTAAACTTGCAGATGAAATATTAAAAAACCACTACGAATATGTGCTTACTACCCATATAGATAAAGTCCATATTCATAATCATATATTGTTTAATAATGTAAGTTTTGAAGATGGAAAAGCTTATATCTCTAACAAAAAGACTTATAAGCAAATTAGAAATATAAGCGATGAGTTGTGCAGAGAATATGATCTCCATGTCATTGAAGAAGAGTCTAAGGAAAAAGGAAAGTCATATAAGGAATACATGGAGAAGAACAAAGGAACTTCTTGGAAAGCTCAACTTAAATATGCAATTGATTCTGCAATTAAAAAGTCTAAAGATTGGGATAATTTTTTGCAAATTATGCAAGAAATGGGATATGAAATTAAAGAGAGAAAACATATTTCTTTTCGTGCTAAAGATCAACAAAGATTCACCAGAGCTAAAACCATTGGAGACTATTATAAAGAAGTAAGTATTAGAAAAAGAATCATTAATCAAAATGAATTTAGAGAGAGAAGTACAAATATGCTTCACCCTGTAGATCGGATTATTGATATGAAAAATAATGAAAAAGTTAAAAGCTTTAAAGGATATGAATTCTGGGCTAAACAGCATAATTTAAAAAATATCTCAAAGACTTTGACTATTATGAACCAGTATGGAATTAAAAATGTAGAGAATTTATATTCCTCAATCAAAAATGAAAACAAAAAGTTAGCTTTGAACTCTCAAGAAATCAAAACTATAGAAAGTAAAATTAATGAGATATCTATACAGCTTAATAATATAGAAATCATAGAGAAATATGAGAAGCTTTATTTGAATTATCAAAATTCACAAGATAAAGCTCAATTTTATCAAGCTCATTCTTCTGAAATAATTCTTCATGAATCCGCTGTAACATCTATGGAGGATAACTTAAAAATAGATAAGCCTATTGATATTTCTACTCTTAAAAACGAATTAGATAATTTGAAATTAGTGAAGAAAAATAAGGTAGAGCAATTAAAAACACAAAAAAATAAAGTCTCAGAACTGAATCTATTAAAATCGGCTCTATAATTTATAGTGTTGATGGAAATAAATCCATTAGCACTATTTTTTATTGGAATATAAAAGAATAGACAAATTATTCACTTTTCCTATAAAATATATGCTACCACACAAAATATAAAGG
>NZ_JBASWB010000057.1:0-2490 GCF_049276255.1 Miniphocaeibacter sp. | reverse complement strand
CGTTTGGTGCTTGCCGGGAACACCCGCCCTTATGTGACGGATTTTGCCAAACGAAACAACATGGGCTACGCCATGTGCGCAAGAGCCATGGGGTGGCCCCAATATGCAATCTTACTGGGGCCAAATTTTTCTATTGCAACCGGGAATACCGCTGCCGGGTCATGGGACGGGCCGGATGCCATTGCCGCATACCATGCAGGGATTCACCTGATGGATGGCGCCCCCTTGCGGGCCGTCATGGATGCGTATGGCCGCTCCATGCAGAATCCGGGGATGCGCCTTTCCAGAGAGTGGCCCAGCGATGAGGTCACGAGCGAAAGATACATTGCTTTGACAAACACATTGTATGACTATCTAAACCATCTGGCAGGAGGAAAACCATGAAAATTGCAAGAATCGTTATCGCATGCCTTTTAACCCAAGTTCGACAGTTGAGGGGGGCAAAACAGCATATTTTCTAAGAAACTCGGTGTTCAGGTGCCGTTTTTCTCCACTACATTTTGCACGATTTTGGGGCGGTTGGGAAATTTTAGCTGTAGGTGTTCGAGCAGATCGGCGGCCAGTTTTTCAGGCTTGGATACCACTCGCAGCCGGACATCGGCTTTGTCGCGAACCGGCAGGACCACGTCCATGGACCGGATGGTATCGAGTTCTTTCAGGATTTGCCGCCCGCAATGGCCCATTCCCGCGCCTTGCGCCCACATCTCCAGGCTTCTCCACATGGCCAGCGCAATGAAACAGATGAGGATATGGGCCTGCACGCGGTGTTCAAGCTGGTGATAGACCGGACGAAGGCTCAAATCGGATTTACTGGTGCGGAAGGCATCCTCCACCTCAGTCAATTGGATATACCAGCGCCATAGCTTCTGCGGGTCCTGTTCGCGGCAGTTGGTTCGCAGCAAGTAGGCCCCTTGCGCATGTTGTGCCCACTCGAGCCGGCTTGTCTCTTCTTGGATGTGCAATCCGACCGCCCATCCGTCTTCCACTTGAACCCCTATACGAAACACTTTTTCCGCCGCCGTATGACGGCCCAGCCACTTTCCGATGCGTCGTTCGACGGGAGCCGGCTTGGCTTTGTGCCTGCGCAATCCGGCATCAATTTGAAGCAACTTCTCCCGCACCCGATCCCGCTGGCGCCGGAACATGGCCGCCTCTTTCTCGTGGCGGGCCTGGCTGCGGCACAACACGAATTGTTCTTGGCCACCGGGATGGGCGAGCAGCTTGACTTCCACGTCCGCTTCGACCTGCTGCCAGTCGGCTTCCTCCAGCAGTTCGCGTTCGAATTGACGCAACTGGCTTTTGGGGGTTCCGACGATGTACAAGGCTCCGCGCGCTCTCAGATAATCCAAGTTGTCCTCGCTGGTCATCCCCCGGTCCATCGCCCATATCCGTTCGGCGCGGCCGTACTGGGCTTCCATCCGGTCCACGATGTCCTCCACTGTGGTGACGTCAGCCCGGTTGCCCGCAAAGACCTCATAGGCCAGAGGCAGGCCTTCGGGGGTCACCACCAGACCGATGCATACCTGCTTGCAGTCCGAGCGCTGATCTCGACTGTAGCCGCGCCGGGCCTGCGGGTTGCGCTGGCATTGCCCTTCGAAATAGGTGCTGGTCACGTCGTAGAGCAGAAACTCGAAGCGGCTGCCAAACAAACTCTCGTAGCGCTCCCGCAAATGAGTGAACAGCTTCTCCCGCATGGGAAGCACCTGGTCGAGTCCGCGGTATAGCCGATTGTCGTAGACGTCGGCGGGGTCCACGCCCAGCAGATCATCCAACGCAGTATGGGCATACCAGCGTTCCCCCAGCGCCAACTCCGAACCTTGATCGCAGAACCTCCCCACACACAGAATGCAGGCCACCGTCGCCCAATCCACTTTCTCCCGTCCCTGGCCAACCTGTTCGTTAAAGAACTGGTGAAGCCCCAGACGCCGCCAAAGGGCCAAGGCCACGTAAACCTTCCCGAAATCACGAACCCGCTCCACCCGCACGCCGGACAAATCCACCTGTGCCCACAGGGGCGGAGCCGAGGGCGTTCGGAACAAATCGCCCTGCCCCGTCTCCCGGGGATGCCCATCCAGCAGACGCGTCACTTCCTCCCAGCCCACACGCTCATCTTCGTCCAATCCGGGAAGTTTGCCCAACGTCGCGACAATCCGTTGCCGTGGGCCGCGGGCTGTTCGCACCGTCTCCACCAGAGTCCAGTATTCGTAGGTCTCCCCGTTCTTTCGTCTGCGATTGCGCCGTAAAAACATGACCGCAGTATCCGGTCGCTTGCGCCGTTTGGCAACCGGGCGGTCTCCACTACATCGCTTTTGGAAACCAAATAGGCGAAATATCGGGGACTTATGCGCCTCGAACACCCGAAATCCGGCAAATCAAGCCCTCTTCTGTCGAACTTGGGCTAATTCCCGGAAGAATCGCTCAATCAGCGACGAGGCCCGCGGACAGGCGATGCCGAACTGCAACCAGCGCCGGAGGTAGCTGAACATGTAG
>NZ_JBASWB010000056.1:0-78633 GCF_049276255.1 Miniphocaeibacter sp. | reverse complement strand
ATTATTGTTTTGGTTGTACTTTTTCTCAAAGTTTTTTACACTTTTCTTTTGTCTAGGTTCTTGTTGCACTCTTGTGACAACTTTTTAAGTATACCATAGGGTATTTCTTTTTGTCAACACCTTTTTTTATTTTTTATTTTCAATTAAAAAGGCACTTCATTTGAGTGCCTATTTATATTATCAAGTATTTTTAATATTGTCAAATCTTTTTTTACTTATTTTTAACTTTTTATATTTCGCTCAAAGCTCATGAAATACACTATTTCTTAATAGAAATATATATTACTTTATAAAATTGTCTATTTTATTTAAATAAATTATAATTATTTTATATTTTATAATATTTTCTTCTTATTGTCTTTAAAAAATCTAAATTAATATATAAAGATATTCTCAAAAGAATTAATAGGCGTATAATATATTATATGGAGGTGTTTATGAAAACAAAAAAACTAGTTTATTCTTCTTTACTACTAGCAATAGGTATAATTTTACCTACTTTAGTTCATCTTACAGGTATTCCTGGTAATATATTATTGCCTATGCATCTTCCTGTATTAATTGCAGGACTTGTTTTAGGACCAGCATATGGTGCTATTATCGGAATTATTTTACCATTAATTAATTTTTTACTGACTAATATGCCACCAATACCTACTCTTTATATAATGACCTTTGAACTATTAGGGTATGGTTTGTTTGCTGGAATTATTAATAAGAAAACAAATAACATTATTTTATCTTTAATAATAGCTATGGTTGTTGGAAGAGTTTTTGGTGGTATTGTATCCTACCTTCTCTTTACTATGTTAGGTATGTCAAAAATTCCACCTTACATATGGTTATCTGGTTCTGTAGTTACAGGGTTGCCAGGAATTATTATTCAGTTAATTTTAATACCAATTATAGCAAAAGCTTTAATGAAAAAACTCAAGTAAAAAAGGGCTATTTGTAAACTATAGCCCTTTTTCATATTATTGGTCATTCTTGTCAATTTCTATTCTTCTTGATTTTCCATCTAATTCATTTTTTACTTTTAATATTTCTCCCAAAATAGATATTCCAATTTCTTCTACTGTTCCATTTGAAATATCCAAGCCTATAGGTAGGTACATCCTATTGATTAAATCCTTGTCTATTCCATCATTTACTAATTTTTCTTTTAATTCTAGGGCTTTTTTTCTGCTACCTAACATACCTATATATTTATAATCTTTTTCTACTACTGCTTTTGCTGCTTCAAAATCATGCATATGACCTCTAGTGGCAATTACGATAAAGGTTGAATTTTTATCAAATTTAAGCTTATCTATTACTTTTTCTGGTGTACCAACAATATATTCTTCAATACCTTCAAAGTCTGGGTGATTTTTAAATTCTTCCCTATCATCTATAACTGTTACACTAAAATTACAGCCTATTGCAAATTTAGCTAGTTTTTGTGCACAATGACCAGCTCCAAAAATTATTAAATTATTTTTCGGAACTAAGATTTTAACAAAGCCTGATGTTTGTCCACCACAAGACATTTCTAGTTCGCCATCCTCTGTTAATGAATAATCGAATTTAAAGTTTCTATTTCTTTCCATCGCTTTCAAAGTTCTTTGAATAATGTCGTATTCAATAGCTCCTCCTCCAACGGTACCAACTATTGAGCCATCTTCAAAAACCCCCATTAGCGAGCCTTCTCTTCCCGGTACTGAGCCACAGTTGTTTTCCAGTATTACTAAAGCTGCTTTTTCTCCCTTTTCTACTCTATTTGCTATTTTGGTTAAAACTTGGGTTTCCATCCTTACCCCCTATCTTTCTTTCTATTTTCAAGAATTAATACTGCTTCTAAGGTGTTACCTCCCACAGCCCTTGCTTTATCTGAAATTGTAAAACAATTATCTATTTCCTCTTTACGTGGATCTACATCTGCAATTTTTAGTCCTTTTGTAACTACAAATCCATCGTAGATTAATCCTCTCAATACTCCGGACAGTTTACTTTTTACTTCTTTTCCATTTATTGTTGCAATAGTTTCATTTTCTGTAACAATATCACCAATTTTTTTTATATGTTTGATTTTACCTTCAAATTCAGAATATATTACTCTTTCTAAGGTTCTCCCACTAATATTCCCTGGACTTCCAGTGTTTTCTGCAGCGAAACCTTTAAATATTAGTCTACCTAAATTATGTCCTCTATTAGTTTCTATAACTATATCTGCATCTTTTCCTGCTTCAAAGCCTGGTCCTAAGGCTATTTTACCAAAAGCATTAAATTTATCAAAGTCAATATTTTTCTTTGCTATAATTGCATCTATTATATATTTAGGTTTGAAAATATTTACAAATTCCCCTTCTGGATCTACAACTACTGGAACCTTATTATTTTCCCAAGCTAAATAAATATCTAATTCTGTGTCACATTTTACTGCTATAATATCCTCTACCTTATATTCATTTGTGTATATACAACTAGATACTGCTACAGTTCTTCTAATTGCCGTAGGTTTTTCTATTTCCAGTACCAAAACCCTAAATCCTGTTCTGTGAAGTTTTTGAATTACTCCAGTGGCTACATCTCCACCACCTCTAACTACAATAATATCATTTTTCATATTCTTTTTTTAATACCTCGTAATCATTTTTATTGTCTATGTCGAAATTTTCAAAATCGTTTTCTATATTTATAAAAACCTGCTTTACTTTATCTGTATTCTCTTTAATTACAACTGAGCCGCCCTTATCTCCCGATAAATTTAACAAAGCTTGCCTAAATTTATTTCCAAATAAAACAGGATTTCCCTTAATACCATTATAATATGGAATAATAATCTCCTCACTGTCTCCCTTATATTCGTTTAATATATAATTTATGGTTTCTTCTTTAATAAAAGGTTGGTCTGCTACAAAAAACATATAATCATTATTTTCCTTTGCACTTTTAATCCCTAGTCTAATTGAACTTGACTGTCCTTCTTCATAGTTATTATTAATAACAACTTTATAATTATATTTTTCGCAATAATCTATTATTTCCTTAAATCTAGTTACAACTATTACTTCATCAAAATCTATTTTATAAATAGTATCTAAAATATATTCAAAAATCATTTTTTTATTAATTTTTAATAACAACTTGTTTCCATTCATTCTTTTAGACATACCCGATGCCATAACAATACAACTAATAGACATAATACCTACCCTTTAAAGAGGAGCCACAAATAAATTTAATACTACTATCTATAGTATATACATTTTTTAAATCTTCAACTATTTTATTAAAAATATTTACTTGTTTTCTACTATCACATTTATTAAAAAGTACAAATTTCTCCTTGGAGGAATTTTTAAACAATCCTACGGGAGAGCTAATTATCTTATAGATACATTCAATATCAAATATTTTCTTATTCTTACCTACAATATTAAAAAATAAATCTTTTTGGAATATTTCTATTTTCTCCAATTCCTCTCCATAAATGTCTATGGGAATAATCCCTAGAGTTTTATTAGAAGAGTCTAGTATTACCGGTTCAAAATCTCTCCATCCTTTTAGGGGTAAATTCTTTGATCCGTCAGCTTCTATAATAATATAATCAAAATAATTTTTTACCCTATTTAAATCACTATTACTTATTCCCGAAAACTTGTGTTCGGTAAAATCTTTTCCTGTTAAATATATGTTTTTTCCTAATTCTTCTTTAATATCTGCAATATCATCAATTGTTATAAAACTATCGCCATATTCCTTTAATATTTTAGTACTAGTAGTTAATAAAACCCTATTGCCTTTAAGTTCCTCTGCTAATCTAAACATTGTCGTAGTCTTACCACCACTTCCAACTATTGACAGAATATCTCCCTTGTGTAAATCCAATAAATCCTTAAGCATTGCTTCCTCGTTATTTTAATTATAGTATAATACTTTTATTTTAACACAAAAAAACAGACTTTCAAAAAAGTCTGTTTTAATAATTATTGAATATAATTTAATGGATTAGTATGAGCTCCATTTACTCTTACTTCAAAATGTAAATGAGATCCTGTTGAATTACCTGTGGAACCCATTCTTGCGATAGTTTGTCCTTTAGAAACTCTCTCTCCTACAGAAGCTACATATGAAGATAAATGTGCATAGTATGTAACTATTCCACTATCATGTTGAACTTTCATTAGGTTTCCATAACTTCCTGTGTAAGCTGAATATATAACAGTTCCGCTGTCTGCTGAAGCTATTGCAGTTCCAAGAGGTGCTGCTATATCAACTCCCATATGAAATTCTGGAACACCAAACAAGGTTCTATAACCGTAATTACTTGTAATGTTTCTTGAAGATGGTACTGGCCATCCTAAAGTTCCATTACCTACATTAGTAGAGATTTCTCCAGCTCCTACACTACTTTTTGTACTTACAGCAGAAGCAACTTGTCTATTGCTAGTGTTTGCTTTTGCCTGAGCTTGTGCCTTTGCTTGAGCTGCTTGTTCTCTTGCTTTTCTTGCATCTTCTGCCTGTGCAGCCTTTTCTGCACTAATGCTTTTTTCTAATGTTGAAATCTCTGATTCTAATTTTTCCAATTCAGCTTGAGATATTGATTGCTTATTGGCAGCCTCTTCAATTAACACTAGTTTGCTTGCTTTTGATGCATATAATTCAGCATTTTTATTATCTAAAGTTTGTTTAGATATTTCTAAAGATAGTTTTTGTCCATCTAATTCTGATTTTTTTGCATCTATTACAAGTTTATCATTTTTAAGATTATTTATTATTTCTTTATCATATTCAGTAATAAATTTCATTGTTGAAGCTTTTGATAATAAATCATCTATACCTGATGATGAAAAAACTATGTCCAAGTAACCAACTTGACTGTTTTTATACATTGCACCAAGTCTTTCTTCAAACTCTTTTTGATTTTTATCTATATTATCTTCTAATTTTTTAATTTCTTCTTCTGTTTCTTTTATAGCAATTTCTAAAGCAGAAATTTGTTTCATTAACTCACTTATTTGTGCTTCTAATTTTTTAATTTCTTCATCTATAACTGCAACATCTCCAGATAAAGAATTTTTTTCTTGCTCTAATGAATTAATTGAATTTTTTAATTCATCTGCTGATTTTTGATTTAAATGTTTTTTATTTTCCATTTCGCTTATGCTATCAGCAAAAGAAACTGTAGAAAGACTTATAGAAGATAGTAACAACATAGCTAAAAATCTTTTCTTACTATAACCCAATTCTTGTCCTCCCTATACTTTCAAGTATTTTCTAATTGACATTAATGAACCTATTATACCAATGCCTATTCCCAAAGTCAAAAATATTATTAAAATATCTTTGTAAATTAGCTCTATTGGTATAAGATACCCTGCTAAGTTTTGCTGAAATTTTTCTGCAAATCTTTTAAACAATAAATCATAACCAAAATATATAGCTGCAAATGCCAGCCCTGAACCAATTAGTCCAAATACCGCTCCTTCAACTATAAAAGGTCCTGTTATAACAGTATTAGTTGCACCAATATATTTTTTTATTTGAATTTCTCTCTTTCTTGCAAATACAGTAAGCTTTATAGTGTTAGATATTATAAATATTGAAATAATAACTAAAGCCACTACTCCAACAGCTCCACCAATTTGAACATAGTGAGAAATTTTTACCACTTTTTCAATAGTATCTTTGAAAAATATTACTTCAGATACACCTTCGTAATTCGTAGCTTCATGGCTAAACTCCTCTGCATCTCTAACATCATTTAAAGTTACTACATAAGATGGTGGTAAAGCTCCTTCCATTCCTTCTAATAAATAACTTTGAGATTCACCGATGCTTTTTGTATATTCTTTTAAAGCCTCTTCACTAGATTTAAATCGTATATCCTTAACAAATTTGTCGTTTTCCAAGTCTGTTTTTAGCGAGTCAATAACTGCCTGCTCACTGTCCTTATCCATATATACTACTACTTCATCAACCTTTTTTTCTAAATCTAAAACATATTGATTTAAAGTTAAGGCTGAAATAAGAATAACACCTAATATTATAAGTGCTAACATAATGGATAATACAGAGGCAAATCCCATACCTCTATGCTTCCAAAGGCTTTTAATTCCTTCTTTTAAAGTGGCAAAAAATACTCTAATCTTTCTCATATTTACCACCTTTTTCATCTCTAATTATCTTGCCCTTTTCCAAATGAACAACTCTTTTTTTCATTGAATCAACAATTGATTTTTCGTGAGTTATCATAATTACAGTTGTACCTTCTTTATTTATCTGATCCAATGCATCTACTATGTCATCTGCTGTTTTAGGATCTAAATTTCCTGTAGGCTCATCTGCAATTAAAACCTTAGGCTTTACGATTAACGCCCTTGCAATACTAACTCTTTGCTGTTCACCACCGGACAGTTGATATGGATAGGATTTTTCTTTTCCTAGTAAATTTACTTTTTCTAGTAATTTAGGTATTTCACGTTTTATATAGCCTCTTGAATAACCTAGAATTTCCATTACATATTGTAAATTTCCATACACATTTTTATTATCTATTAATCTAAAATCTTGAAAAACAACGCCTATTTGTTTCCTTAGAATAGGTATACGTCTATTTCTTAGTTTAGTAATATTTTCATTAAAAAAATACAGTTCTCCAGATGTAGGATTTTCTTCCTTTAATATTAATTTTAAAAGTGTAGATTTTCCAGCTCCACTTTCTCCTATTATAAAGACAAATTCTCCTTCATCTATTTTTAAGTTAATATTATCCAATGCTAAAACATTGTTTTTATATATTTTAGAAACTTCTTTAAATTCTACCAATACACCACCTCAACATATCATTAACAATTATACCATAATTTTTTATGATTTTAATCAAAAGTTACAAAACGGTTACAAAGTTTTTTCAAAACATTAAGAAAAATTAATATTTGATATACTAATAATGTAACTATTAGGTGTATAATATTTATATAGGAGGAGATAACTTTGAATAAGAAGTTATTAAGAAAGGAAATCATAAACAAAAGAGATTCCTTGTCTTTAGAAAACAAAAAAACTCTAGATGAAAATATTTTTCAACAATTGCTTAATTCAGATATTTTAGATAAATTTAATAATATATTTTGCTATGTTAACTTTGGTTCAGAAATTAATACAAGGCCAATTATGGAATATATTATTAAGAAAAATAAGAACTTATATATACCTTATATAGAAAAAAAAGAAAATATTATGAAATTGTCATTGATTAAGGACTTAGATAATGACTTAATTTCTGGATATTATAATATATTAGAACCAAAAAAAGACTTAAGAAATTTTGTAAATAATGATATTATAGATTTGGTTATTACACCTGGAGTAGCTTTTACAAGAGAAAAGTATAGAATGGGCTACGGTGGAGGTTTTTACGACAGATTTTTTGCTAGTTTAAATTCATCTCCCCTAAAAATAGCTTTAGCCTATAATTTTCAAATAGTTAATGAACTTCCTCTTGAAAAATTCGATATTCCTGTGGATATAATAATAACTGAAGATATTATAATAAAATAAATTAGGAGGACTTATGACAAGAAATATAGGAACCGTTGCAAGGGGTATTAGAACACCAATCATTAAAGAAGGTGATGATTTAATAAAGATTATAGAAGAAACTGTTGAAAAAATCATTAAAGAAGACAATATTGTTTTAAATGATATGGATGTTTTTGCTATAACAGAGTCCTTACTAGCTAGAGCTCAAGGTAATTATGTGAATATCGATTGTATTACAGAGGACTTAAATTCTAAATACGAGGACTCAATAGGTGTAGTTTTTCCAATTACAAGTAGAAATAGATTTTCAATGATTATGAAAGCTATTGCAAATACAAAGAAGAATATTAAGGTATTTCTAAGTTATCCTTCTGATGAAGTTGGAAATGCTCTATTTGATAAATCACTACTATTAGGTAAGGATATAAATATATATAAGGATACTTTAACAGAAGAAGAATATTGGAGTTTAGTTGGCGAAAATTCCCTACATCAATTTACTGGAGTAAATTATGTAGAATTATATAAAAGCTATGCTATAAATAATAATATTGAAATTTACCTTACTAACAATCCTGAAGATATTGCTAAACTTTGTGATGAATTGCTTATTGCTGATATACACGAAAGAAAATACTTATCGGATTTATTTAAAAAGCTTGGTGTTAAAACCATCTATACTTTAGCTGATATTTTATCTAAACCAATTAATGGAAGTGGTTATAATGAAATTTACGGACTGTACGGTTCAAATTTAGCAACAGAGGATTCTATTAAATTATTCCCTAGAAATTCTCAAGAATTTGTTGAAAATCTACAAAAGATTTTAAAAGAAAAATATAAGAAAAATATACAGGTAATGATCTACGGCGATGGTGCCTTTAAAGACCCTGTAGGAAAAATTTGGGAATTAGCAGATCCAGTAGTTTCACCAGGTTATACTTCTGGTTTAGTAGGTACACCTAGCGAAATTAAAATCAAATATATTGCAGATACGGATTTAAGAGATCTTTCTGATGATGAAAGAACAGAAGCTATAAAGGAAAAAATTAGCCATAAAGACAGTGATCTAGTTGGACAAAATGCCTCTATTGGAACAACTCCAAGACAGATAACCGATTTATTAGGCTCCTTAAGTGATTTAATAAGCGGCTCTGGAGATAAGGGCACTCCACTTGTTCTAATTCAAGGTTATTTTGACAATTTTGCAGATAATTAAAATATAAACCCCTAAATCATATTGATTTTAGGGGTTTATCTATACTTGTTTTTTACTTATACTTTCATAAATCAATTCTATTACCAGGACTATTACACCAATTATAACAATAGTTCCACCTGGCTTTAATTTAAAATAGAAGGACATTATTATACCTGCTATTACATAAATAAAACTCAATACTAGTGATATTTTAATACTTTGGGAGAAGGATTTAGCCACTCTAATAGCAGTTGCAACTGGTAGTACCATTAAAGAGGAAATCATCAATACTCCAACTATCCTTGAGCCTATGGCTATTGTTAATGCAGTTAAAATAGTAAATATAAAATTAATTCTTTTAACTGGAACTCCTGCTAATTCAGCTCCCTTTTCATCAAAAACAATATATAATAATCCATAATACATCTTAATATAAATTAATATTACAAGTATTGAAATTATTAAAACTAAAATCACTTCAAAGTTACTAACTGCTGCAATACTTCCAAATAAAAATGACTCTAAATTATTTGCACCGGGAATAAAATCAGATAAAATTGCTGCAAGACCTATTCCAAAACTCATTACAATGGCAATTACAATATCAGAACTCTTAGGAAATTTCTTCCTTAAAAACTCAATTGAAAAAGCAGCCAAAAGACAAATTAAAATAGAACCAATTATAGGATTAATCCCTACTATAAGCCCTATTGCAACTCCTGCTAAGGAAGTATGGGAAAGAGCATCACCAATAGTAGATGTTTTTTTACTAACAACAATACTACCAATTAAGGGAACTGTAATAGAAATTAACCCTCCTACTATAAAGGACTTTATCATAAAGTCATAATTGAATATTACCATGTATTTACCTCTGAATAATCCTTAAGGACTCCATTTCTTAATTCTAAAATCCTATTAAAATATTTTTTTGAAAATTCTAATTCATGGGTGACAATTATTATTGTAATATTATGTTTCCTATTTAAATGTTCTAAGATATTAAATAATAATTCCTTACTATCTTTATCTATTCCAGCAGTAGGTTCATCAAAAATCAATATTTTTGAATTTTTCACTAGTTCTTTAGCAATTAAAACCCTCTGCTGTTCCCCACCACTCATATTATTGTAGTTGTAATAGGCTTTATCCTTTAAATCCACCATTGATAAAGCGTTGAAAGCTCTACTTCTTATTTTTTTATTGGATATTTTCATAAATCCCATTTGCCCGTATAAGTTTAATGTTACTATTTCCAAAGGAGTAATGGGAAAACTTACTCCAACCTCAATATTCATTTGTTTTAAATAACCTATACTTTTATCCCTACTATTATTTTCTAAAATTTTTACCTTTCCACTATTAGCTTTTAATTGTCCAATTATTATTTTTAATAAGGTGCTTTTTCCTGCACCATTCGCACCGATAATTCCAATAAAGTCCCCTTTGTTAATCTCTAAATTCACATTATTTAAAATTTTTTTATCATATCCAAAATTGACATTTTCTAAAACTATTGATTTTTCCATTATTTAAAGGACTCCAAAATATTATTTAAGTTTTTTTCCATTAATGTATAATAATCTTCATTGTTTTTAATTAATTCATCTGTAATATTTTCTAAAGAATAAATTTCTTTAGTTTCCCCACTTATTTCTTTCGCAATTGTCTTGGCTATTTTATCGCTGCCACCATATTCATAAAATACAGTATTAACATTATCGGATTTAGCTTTATCTACAATTTTTGCAACGGTACCTAAATCCGGTTCTGAGCTGGAGTTAATTCCTTCAATGGGAATTTGTTTTAAATTATAATCCCTAACCAAATATCCAAAAGCATCATGGGGAACAATAATAGCTTTTCCACTATAATTTTCTAAGGCTGTTTCAAATTTGCCGTCTAACTCCTTCAAACTTGACTCAAGTCTTTCTAAATTTTTCTCATAATATGATTTATTTTCCGGGTCTAGTTTTACAACTTCTTCTTCTATGTTTTTAGCCATAACTAGCATATTCTTTATACTTAGCCAAATATGTGGATCATAATCACCATGACTGTGTTCTTCTTTTTCTGTTTCTGTTAATTTAATATAGTCAATTCCCTTATTGACCTCAACTATTTTACTTTCCCCTACTGATTCTGAAACGGAATCCGCCCAAGATTCTAAGCCTAAGCCATTAACTAATATTAGTTGTGAATCAGACATAGACGCAACGGTTTTCATTGATGGTTCCCAACCATGAATTTCTACACCTGTTGGAATAATATTAATAACCTTATATTTATCACCAACTATTTCCTTAGTAAGATACTCTATTGGATAAATACTTGTGTATATATTCTTGTTATTATCATTATTTTTATTTGTACAAGAAACTAAAATTAAGGACAATAACAAAATTAAAAAAATTTTTCTTTTCATAAATCCTCCATAATGCATATGATTTGCATTTGCATTTAATTATAAAATAAACTATAATTAATGTCAATACAAGGAGTTACATATGATAGAAAATATTTTAAAAGAAAATAATTTAAAAATTACAGAAGCTAGAAAAATAATTCTAAATGAAATTATAAATATTAAAAATCCTATATCTGCTGAGAATTTATATATAATTGTCAATAAAAAGAAAAAAATAAATCTATCAACAATATATAGAAATTTAAATACTCTTTCTAGTAAGAACATAATAAATAAAGTTGTTGAAATCGATGGAGAAGTATTTTATCAGTTCAATAGTAAAAATCATATACATCATTTAGTATGTATTAGATGTAAGGAGGTTATACCCTTAAAGGACTGTCCTCTTCATAAGTTAGAGAATGAACTTTCCTCTAATACCGGTTATGACATAGTTAGTCATTCTTTGGAGTTTAGAGGAATCTGCCCAAAATGTAAGGAAGAAATAAATAAAGAAGATTAGAATCTAAAACCCTAAGTCCAAATGCGGATTTAGGGTTTTATTAATATAAAATTTCTCTTATTGTATTTTGTTTTTCAATATACCTATTTTTTCAATTTTTAGTTCAACAATATCATTTGGGGTTAAATATTTTGGAGGATTAAAACCTTTACCAACTCCTGAAGGAGTACCTGTGGCAATTATATCTCCCGGTTCTAAAGTCATTGTTCTAGATAGATCTTCTATAATATCCTCTATTTTAAAAATCATTTTTTCCGTATTGGAATTTTGCCTTAATTCCCCATTAACAAAGGTCTCTAAATTTAAACTTAGTGGAAATTCAAATTCATCAACTGTAACTATACAAGGTCCTAGAACAGAATAATTGTCAACACCTTTACCTCTATACCACTGTTTATGATAACTTTGTAAATGTCTAGAAGAAATGTCATTAAAAATTGAAAAACCGAAAATATAATCCCTATAGTCTTCTTTTCTAATGTTTTTACAGTCCTTAGAAATAATTACAGCTAATTCTACTTCATAATCCATTTCACTATCAATATCAAATATACCTTCTATAATATCCTTATGTCCAAGTATTTTATTGGCTCTTTTTCCAAAATAATTCGGTATAAACTCACTTGTTATTTCCCCACCTAATTCCGATATATGATCTGCATAGTTTTTTCCAACACAAATAATATCGTGAATAGGTCTTTCTATTGGTGATAGAATATTTATAGAATCGTATTCTCTAATTTCCTCAGATATTAATTCTTCAATTTTCTTTGAATTATTATAGCCATCACTTATCATTTCAATTATATTGTCATAATTGTTTAACTTTATAATTGAGTTGTCTTTTTCTATTCCAACTTCAATTTTTCCTCTATATAGATATCTATATATTCTCATTTCTCCCTCCTAAAAAGTTTTATTTTTTATGTCCTTTATTTCTTCTCCAAAATATATTGAACCATTTTCTTTAAAACTATTTATTTCACCACTAGTATAAAAATCTATTTTCCCTAAATTTTTATTATTATTTTCTAGTTTATTATTTTTAAGATATTTTTTAACACTATCTACTAATTTAATAGCAGGATTGATATATATCTTATTTTCTCCAAACACTTTTTTTATTTCATTAGCTATATGAGGATAGTGAGTACAGGCTAGTATTACTGTATCAAAATCCCTATTTGAAATTTCTTTAAAATATTCCCTTGCTGCTTCTTCTATTTCCAATTTGCTATTTTCCCCTTTTTCCACTAAAGGAACAAATTTAGGGCAAGCCACTGGTAAAACTTCAATTTGATTATTTTCTTTTTTTAAGTTCTTCGTATAAACCTCACTATTAATAGTAGCCTCCGTTCCTAAAACTGCAATAATTTTATTATTAGTAGAACTTAAAGCAGACTTAACTCCAGATTCAATAATTCCTATAATTGGAATATTAAAATTTGCCTGTAAATATTCCATAGCATTTGCAGTAACTGTATTACAGGCTAAAATAATCATTTTTACATTTTTTTCTATTAAAAAATTCGTTATTTGTTTTGAAAATAATTGAATTGTTTCCTTATCTTTTGAGCCATAGGGAATTCTTTTTGTATCACCAAAATAAACATAGTCTTCATTAGGTAGTTTATTTCTTAATTCTTTTAATACCGATAATCCTCCAAAGCCGGAGTCATATACACCTATTGGTCTATTATCCATATATCACCTACAAAGTTTTAGTTTTATATACAAATTCATATTTATTTTTAAGATTATTAAAAGCCTTGTTTAATACGTCTTCTTCTTCGTATAAAGCAAAGACTGTTGAACCAGAACCTGACATTAATGCTACAGATGCATTTAAGTTATACAAGTCATCTATTATTTCATAAATTTGTGGACATAGTTCACCACTAATGTCTGTCATAGTGTTATAATAGTATTCTTTTCTAAAGGGATTTTCTGATTCAAGTATATTAATACATTTTTCAATTTCACTTTTATTTGATAATTTTATTTTCTTATAAACGTACTCACTACTAATTTTACAACCATTATTTACAATTAAAACATTTATGCCTTGAAAGTTTTTTATTGGCGTAAATATATCCCCTATACCTTCTGCCCTAGCTGTAGCTCCTTCAAAGAAAAACGGTAAATCAGCCCCTATTTTCTTGCCTAGTTCTTGTAACTCCTCTTTACTTAAATTAAGTTCCCAAAGTTTATTTACAGCCTTCATAAAATAAGCTGCATTAGAACTACCTCCAGCTAAACCTGCTGCAATGGGGATTTTTTTATCTATTTTTACATTTAAGCCATAATCATTTTTCCTATATTCTTTTAAAATATTCCAAGCCTTATATACAAGATTATTTTCATCTATTGGTACTTCTTTATTATTGCAACTTATTTTTATACTATTAAAGTTATTTTTTTCTATATATAAGGTATCCTTTAAATCTATTAGTTGCATTATTGTATCTATATTATGGTATCCATCTTCTCTTTTACTAATAACATCTAGTGACAGATTTATTTTTCCATATGAATTGATTTTATACATTATTATCTCCAATTTCTATTGCTAATTAATTATATCATAGTAGTCTTATATATCTATCTTACAACAATCATAATTATTTTCACAATAAAAAAAACGACTTACGTCGTTTGTTTCATTTAACATATCTGTAATTCTACAGTTGATGTTAATAAATCTGTATAAGTGTAGGAAACTGTCCTTTCCTGATCAAATTCATTAACAACCTTTATTGTAAATAAACTGGGAAATACATTTTCAATTATTCCTGTTTTAGTAATAATCTTATTTCTCCCCTTATCAGCCTTTACAACTACTTTTTTTCCAATATTTTTTTGAACTTGGTTTTTCAAATATTCTAGATTTATTGAACCGGACAATATAATACCCCTCCTTGACGAAAATATTTGGACCACTGTACATAATATACCATAATATGTAAACTTCGTCAAGCTAACAAATTATTATACGATTATTATCAAATAATGTCAATAGTTTTTTGTTAAATTGGCAAAATTATGCCTATAACATTAAAATATATTAAAAGACTTACAGAATCGACAAGGGTACTAATAACTGGCCCTGCCATAATAGCTGGATCTATGTTTAATTTTTTAGCAAGAATTGGTAAAAGTCCTCCAACAAATTTAGCAAAGCAGACTGTAAATATTAAAGAAATTGAAATTACTAATGAATAAGCTATGTTCAATCTATCGTATATGATGTTTTTGGCAAAATTAACTATACCTAAAATTCCTCCAACTATTATTGCAATTCTTAGTTCTTTAAACATTACTTTAAACCAATCAGCAATTTTTATATCCCCAGTAGCTAGTCCACGAATAATAGTAGTTGAAGATTGGTTTCCAGAATTTCCTCCTGCTCCCATAATCATAGGGGAAAAATTATATAAGGACGTATAGGCAATTAGAAGATAGTTGTAGTGACCGATAATAGCACTTGTAAAAGCTGAAGAAATCATTAATATAAGTAACCAATTGATTCTTCTCTTGGCTAAGTACCATACAGAAGAATCTATGTAACTTTCATCATCTGGCGTCATTGCAGCCATTTTTTGAAAATCTTCTGTTGCTTCTCTTTCCATTACATCTAAAATATCATCAACTGTAATTATTCCTGTCATACGATTTTCATTATCTACTACAGGTAAAACTACAAAACCATATTTTCTAAAGACCTCTGCTACCTGTTCTTGGTCGTCATGGGTATGAACGAAAACAACTTTTTCATGTAATAAATCACCAATTAAAACATCTTCTTCACTAGTTACAATATCTCTTAAGGAAACAAATCCTATTAACCTTTTTGAAGCATCTGTTACATAGCAAGTATATACCGTTACTTTATTTATACCTGTAGCCTTTATTCTTTGTAGTGCTTGTTTTACCGTCATATATTTTTTTAGCTCAACATATTCTATTGTCATTAAGCTTCCGGCACTTGATTCAGGATATTGTAAAAACTCATTAATTAGTTTTCTTTTACTGCTGTCTGTATGTTCTATAATCTTTTTCACAATAGAAGCAGGCATTTCCTCAACCATATCGACCATATCGTCAATATTTAATTCATTGAGGATATAGTCTAATTCAGTATCGGTAAACGCCTGTATCAATCTTATTTGTTCTTCATTTTCTAAAGATGAAAATACTTCTATTGCATCATTTTTACTTAAAAGTCTAAAAACTAAAACTGTATCTATTGGATCTAATTCTTCAATAAAATCTTTAATATCTATGGGATTATATTTTGCTAAGTTATTTTTTAAATTTCTATATTCTTTATTTTCTAGATTTTCTCTTAAATCTAAAAAATGAATATCTTTTTGTTTTGTATAACTAGTCTGCATATCCCACACCACCAATTTATTTTGCTACTATACTAAATCCTTTTGTAAAGCCTTCTGTTATATAGTCTACATCTATTTTATCGTAAATACCATCTAAATCTTCCTCAATTAAAAATTTATAACTACCATTTTCAAATACCTTATCTTTTTCAGATTTATCTGATGCTACTAAAGTAAAAATTATATCACAGCAGGAACGACTTCCTGGAACTAATTTAAAATATTCCTTACCTGAAGCCTCTAAAACTTTATCTAGATTTTCTTTAGCTATATCTGTTATATTTATTTTCATTTAATCTCCTCCTTAAATACTTATATACCTTTTTAATTATTTATTAATCTTTAATATTGATTTTTATTTTAAATACAGATATTATATAGATATAAGGATTAAGGAGGAAAATTATGGAAATCACTAAAGATATGTTAATAGGTGACATTATTAGAACTTACCCAGATGCAATTGAAGTTCTTTTACAAAATGGAATGTCATGTATCGGATGTCCAGGTAGTCAAATGGAAAGTTTAGAAGAAGCTGCAATGGTTCATGGCTTAGACATTGAAAAACTACTTTCAGAATTAAATGCATAATTAAAAGGCACATAATTGTGCCTCTACATATATACACCTATTTTACTAGGTGTTTTTTTATTTATGATTTTTATAATTTCTTTTCTTCTATTTTTTCTATATCATAAGGAGTTTCTTGATATACACAATAATTTAACCAATTTGAGAAAAACAGATTACTATGCGCCTTCCATTTTACTGAAACTCCCTTTTCAGGATCATCATCCTTATAATAATTTTCCGGTATTTTTATATTAAGTCCCTTTGCTATATCCCTTCTATATTCCCTATCTAATGTATAGGTGTCATATTCTCCATGACCACTTATAAATATAAATCGATTATCCCTTGTCGATGCCATATGCATTCCAACCTTATCGGAGGAAGCCAATATTTTTATATCATCAATTTTTTTCATATCATCAATTCGTGTAAAAGTATATCTGGAATGTGGAGCAAAAAAAGACTCGTCAAAACCACTTGTTAAAACAGATTTTTCCTGTAAATTTACTTCATAAACCCCAAATAGCTTTTCCTTCATTTCATATTTTTGAATTCCATAATAATGGTATAAGGCAGCCTGTGATGCCCAACAAATAAACAGTGTTGAAAAAACATTTTTTCTGGCAAATTCCATTATATCCTGTAATTCTTCCCAATAGTCAACCTCTTCAAAATCTATTAATTCAACAGGTGCTCCTGTAATTATCATAGCATCATATTTCTTGTTTTTTATTTCATCTAGTGTAATGTAAAATTTTTCTAAATGATCCTTGCTAGTATTTTTACTTTCATAGGTCATGGTTCTAACTAAATCAACCTTAACTTGTAAAGCAGTATTTGAGATTCTTCTTAATAACTGAGTTTCAGTTTCAACTTTAGTAGGCATAAGATTTATTATAGCCATCTCTAAAGGTCTAATATCTTGCCTTCTAGCTCTTTCTTCATCCATGACGAATATACGCTCTTCTTTTAAAATATCACTAGCCGGTAGATCTTTAGGTATAATAATCGGCATTTACTACCTCCATCCTTGTCTATTTAAACTTGTATTCTTAATTATATAAATAAAATAAGGAGATTATACAATTGTATAATCTCCCTAATTGAAAATTTATATTATAATCCAAGTAAATTTCTTAACTTTGGTTCATCGAAACCAACAATTTCTTGTTCGTCTACTAAAATTACTGGAACTCCCATATGTCCCATTTTCATTAATTCAGTTCTTGCACTAGAATCCTTTGAAATATTTTTTTCAGTAAACTCTACATTATTGTTTTCTAAGAATTGTTTAGCTGCCACACAATATGGACAAGTATCGCTTGAATAAACTACTACATTCGCCATTAATAAATCTCTCCTTTCTCTACGATTTATTAATACCCTGAACTTTTTGTTTTAATCATATTTAATTTTATTGGCAATATTTATATAATCATTTAAAGATAAATTCTCTGCCCTTAAATTAGAACTGATATTTAATTCTTCTAATACTTGTTTTAGCCTTTCCTTTTCGATATTAGCAAATCCAGTTGTTAAGGAATTTAAAATATTTTTTCGTCTTTTAGTAAATCCTGAATGTATTAGCTCAAACAAAAGATTTTCATCTACGTTAAACTCCTTATTTTTTAATTTTAAAATCACAACGGCACTATCTACTTTAGGACTTGGCATAAAAATATTTTTTGGAGCTTTGGCTATAATACTTGCATCAGAATTATAATCAATATATAGCGAAAGGCTTCCATAATCCTTATTGTCTTTAGTAGCAACTATTCTTCTTGCAACCTCTTCCTGTACCATTACTGTAATAGAATCTATATACTCCTTATTTTCAATTAAATATTCAATAATCGGAGTTGTAATATAGTACGGTAAATTAGCTACAACTTTTAATTTTCTATCGGGAGAAAATTCTTCCTTTATGTTTTTTATATTTTCTTTTAAAATATCATTATTAATTATTTTTATATTGTTAAAGTCCCTTAATGTAAATTCTAAAACTTCCATTAAACGACTATCCTTCTCTACAGCTATAACCTTTTTAGCATTTAACGCTAATTCCTCTGTTAAGGTTCCAAAACCAGGTCCTATTTCTAAGACTGTATCATCTTTCGAAATATTTGATTCCTTTACTATTTTTCTTATAATATTTCCATCTATTAGAAAATTTTGGCCCAAAGCTTTAGAAAAAGTAAATTCAAACTTATTTAAAATTTCTTTTAAATAACTTGGTTGATATAGTCTATTATCTTTCAATTTTTAATAAAGCCTCCTCTAATTCCCTTCTTGAAATATTGTATTTATTTAATCTTTTCAAGAACTGTTTAGAATTTCCATAGCCTATTGAAAGTGAATTACCTACAATTTCCCTTCTCTTTTTCGATCCTTCACCAGTAAGTTCATAATAAACCATATCTTCAAAAGTAAATTCTTCTCTCGTGTCTTCAAAATTTGCTTTTGCATTTTTTAAAGCATTTAAAATGTCCTCTGGTTTGGCATTTTCTATACCTATATCTCCATTTTTTATGGTTTTATCCTGTTTAATATAGGCATTTTTAACACCCTTTATATTCCTATTAATAATTTTTCTAATTCGTTCCCCTGCATAATCAGGATCTGTTAAAACAATTAAGCCCTTTTCCTTTTGAGCCTTTTGTAATCTTTTAAACAAATCCTTAGGAAAATGGTAACCACCTGTAATAATAATCTCACAATCGCAAGCTCTTTTTACAGCAGTTACATCATCTCTTCCTTCAACAACTATAATTTCTTTAATCATCAAATTTAATTCCCTTTAAATTAAATAGTTTTATAGTATTTTCTCTACTTGCTTCAATAATCTCATCAGTTTCTAAATTTCTTAGCTGTGCAATTGTTTCAGCAACGTATTTCACATACTTAGGTTCATTTCTTTTTCCCCTATTTGGTGTTGGAGTTAAATAAGGAGAATCCGTTTCAATTAATAGTCTATCTAAAGGTATTTGCTTTGCTGTGTCTTTAACATTTTTTGCATTCTTAAAGGTTACTGGACCGGCAAAGGAAATATAATATCCTAAACTCATATACCTCTTTGCCATTTCAATAGAACCAGAGTAACAATGCATTACCCCTATAACTTCACCTTTAAATTCATTTAATATATCAAAGGTTTCACCATAGGCATCCCTTGAATGTATAATAACCGGCAAACCTAATTCTTTTGCTAAATTCATTTGCTTTCTAAAGACTTCCCTTTGAATTTCCCTAGGACTATTGTCATAATAATAATCCAAACCTATTTCACCAATAGCTACAACTTTTTCATTTTTTGCCATTTGTCTTAATTCTTCTAAATTTTCATCTGTAAAGCTTTCAGCCTCATGGGGATGCACTCCTATAGCTGAAAATATAAAATCATATTTAGAGGATAATTCCAAAGTATTTTTACTAGACTCCATATCTGAAGCTGGGTTAATATAATAGGCCACATAATTATTATATAGATCCTTAATAATTAAATCCCTATCGTAATTAAATTTTCTATCATCTAAATGTGCATGGCTATCTATCATAAATTTCATTAGGAAACATCAGCTCCACTTTCAATATCAGATAAAGTTGAAAGTAAGGTTAAATCCTCCCCTTTATCTGCTGCTAAAATCATACCGTTAGATTCAACACCTCTTAGCTTAACAGGTTTTAAATTAGTACAAACTATAACCTTTTTACCTATTAAGTCGTCAGCAGAGTACCATTTTTTAATTCCGGAAACAATTTGCCTAACTTCATCTCCAATTTTAATTTTAAAAACCAATAATTTATCGGCTTTAGGATGATTTTCCGCTTCTATAATTTCTCCAACCTTTAACTTTACCTTATCAAAATCATCTATAGTAATTAATTCTTCTTCTTTAATTTCTTCTTGTTCTATATCCATTCCCTTTTCCTTTTTTCTTTCCTCTATTAATTTATTATTTACTTCTTCAAGTTTTACAAGCTCTTTTTTAATATCTAATCTTGGAAATAAATTTTCTGTTTTCTTAACAATAGTTCCAACCTTTGTAAGTCCAAACTTTCTAGCATCATCCCAATTTAATTCTTCTAAACCGATTTGTACTTGAATTTTTTTAGCAGTATCTGTAATAAAAGGACTAATTAAAATATTTACAATTCTTAAGCTATCTACTAAGTTATATAAAACAGTAGAAAGTCTATTATAATTTTTCTCTTTTCCTAAAACCCAAGGTTCAGTTTCATCTATATATTTATTAGTTCTTCTTATTAATTTCCATATACTTTCTAAAGCATTGTTAAAACTTAATTCATCTATATGTTTTTCAACTTCCTTAATAGTTCCTTCTGCAAGTTCTATTAACTCCTTGTCTACTTCTTCCTTTTCTACCGGTTCCTTAATTTCTCCATTAAAGTACTTTTCAACCATAGTAACACTTCTAGAAACTAGGTTGCCTAAATCATTAGTTAAGTCTGAATTTATTCTTTGTAAGAATTTTTCATTTGTATAATTTCCATCATTGCCAAAAACAAATTCCCTTAAAATAAAATATTTTAAAGCATCAGCACCATATAGTTCTATAATTGGTTCAGGATAAACAATATTCCCTTTAGATTTACTCATTTTATCCTCATCAAATAAAATCCAACCATGAGCAAAAATTTCTTTTGGTACTTCTAAATCCAAGGCCATTAACAATGCCGGCCAAATAATAGCATGGAATCTTACAATTTCCTTTCCTACTAAGTGAACATCAGCTGGCCAATATTTATTGAATTTTTCTTCATCTACACCGTAACCAATACCAGTTAAATAACATGAAAGAGCGTCAATCCAAACATATATAATATGATTATCATCAAAAGGCACCTTTACTCCCCAGTCAAAACTATTTCTAGTAACTGATAAATCATCTAATCCCTTTTTAAGAAAATTATTTAACATTTCATTTCTTCTAGATTCAGGTAAAAGGAAATTAGGATTATCCTCATATAGTTTTATTAATTTATCTTGATATTTAGATAATTTAAAGAAATAGGATTCCTCTTCGTGATACTGTACCGGTCTTCCACAATCTGGACACTTACCATCTACTAATTGTGCATCTGTCCAAAAGGCTTCGTCTGGTACACAGTAGTTTCCCTTATATACGGATTTGTAAATATCACCTTTATCATAGAGTTTTTGAAAAATTGCCTGTACGTTTTTTTCATGTTGAGGATCAGTAGAACGAACAAAAGCATCATAATTAATATCCAATTTTTTCCATAACTCTTTTGCACTTTCAACTATTGGGTCTATATATTCTAAAGGCTCTTTTCCCGCTTCCTTAGCCTTCTCCAGAAGCTTTTGACCATGTTCATCTGTACCTGTTGTAAAAAAAACATCATAACCTTGAATTTGTCTTATTTTTTTTAAAGTATCGGCAATAATAGTTGTATAGGTATGACCTAAATGTAAATTATCACTTGGATAATAAATAGGCGTTGTTAAATAATAAGCTTTTTTATTGCTCATAATATCATCTCCTTAAATAAATATATAATTGTCTAAAATCTTTAATTCTTAATTTACTAATATAAGTCCATAAATTCCCAAATTCTCTTAGTAAGCAGTTAACTTATCGAAAATAGATTTTCCATTTCAATCATAAAAAAACCTTCATCTCCAATAGAGACGAAGGTAATATTCGTGGTACCACTCTAATTCAACTTATAAAATAAGTCCTCATTAACTTAGACTCATGGGCCATTTTCACTAAATACATCCTTTGCTTTTCACCAAACAGCAACTCTCTTATCTCAGTATTAAGATCTCTTCCAATCACAGTCCTATTCAATTACGCCTTATTTTACCTTAAATTAGCAATTTAGTCAAGTTAGTTATATTTTTATAAAAATATATTTATACCTTTCTATTACTATTTTAGATTTATATATAATTTTAAACAAAGCTACTATATATTATGATAAAATTGTTAAAAGGAGATGGTTAAATGTACGAAGAAAAATTAGTTCCTTCCTTTGATGGAACAGAACTTAGAATGAGAACTGACAAGGTAGATAATCCTAAAGCAGTAGTTTTAATTTGCCATGGATTATGTGAACATTTAAACAGATACGACTATGTAACTGAGAAACTAAATGAAAATAACTTTTCCGTTTATCGATATGATCAAAGAGGTCATGGAAAATCTAAAGGAAAAGATGTTTATTTTAATGACTATAAGGATATGCCAAGTGATGCAAATTTTATCTTTAAAATAGCCGAGGAAGAAAATCCTGGCCTTCCAATTTTTGTTTTAGGTCATAGTATGGGAGGGGAAACAGCAACTTTATTTGGAACAATATATCCACGAAAAGCAAAGGGAATTATTTTATCCGGTGCATTAACTAGATTTAATACTAAATTATTTCCAGACAAACTAATGGATGCAGATGATGAGTTCTATTTTAAAAATGCCTTAGGTGATGGAGTTTGTTCTGACAAAAATGTAGTAGAAAAATACATAGCTGACCCTTTGGTAAAAAATATGATCTCTGCAAAATTAGTAAAAGAAATTACCTTAGGAGTTCATTATTTAAAGAAGAACGCCGACAGATTTATAGCTCCTGTATTAATATTACATGGTGCAGATGATGGACTTGTCTCAGAAAAAGATTCCAGAGATCTTTTTGGAGAAATAGCTTCCAAAGACAAGGGATTAATTATTTATTCGAAGCTTTATCATGAAATATTAAATGAACCAGTTAAGGATAAAATTATAGCTGAAATTATAGAATGGATAAATGAAAGAATATAATATTTATTAATAAATAGCTTTATAATACTACTATAAACTCGGGGCTGAAACATTAATTTTAGCCCTAAGTTTTATGCTATGCAACTTTTAAGATATTTCAATTTTATGAATTTTAGATATTTCTTCTATTAATTTTGCTTTTGATTTTAAATTGGTTTTAATGCTATTTATTTTTTCTTCTGTCCCTCTAAATATTGGATAAGTAACACTTAATGCTAATTTATAACCTGTATTCATATTTATTGGAACTGCAATACAAGAAGCGTGTAACATCGCTTCCTGATTATCATATGCAAATCCTATTTTTCTCACATTTTCAACTTCTTTTAACAATTCTTTAATATTCGTTATAGTTTTTTCTGTAAATTTTTCAAATTTAAAACCATCATACATTTTTTCAATTTCCTTATTATCTAAAAAAGATAGTAGAGCTTTACCTAAACCTGTACAATATGCAGGCATATATTTACCTGTATAGGATAAAATTTTTATCGCTTGATCCGGTTCTACTTTTTCCAAATAATATACTTGATCACCTACTAACATGCCAAGTTGACAAATTTCTTTACATTCGTCAACAATATCTATCATTTCTTTTCTTATAATATCAATTCCACCTAAATTTGCAGAATACGATAATCCAATTTGAAAAGTCTTCAAACCTATTACATAATTATTAAATCTATTTAATTTTAAGTATCCATTCTCTAATAAAGTATTTAATATAGGATAAATTGTACTTTTAGGACTTCCAATAGTTTTTGAAATCTCCGTCAAGCTTAAACCCTGTGGATTTCTATCTACACATTCTAAAATTTTCAATACTCGCATTGTAGGTTGATGCAAATCAATTGTTTCTTTCATTATAAAAATACCCCCTGTCAACAATAATTATTTTATAAATTCAAATCTTTGCTTCTTAATTAAGAATGTAAATCTATTCGCTATAATTTTCATACAATAATACTAGTTTATATTGTTAATATATTTTTATTGACTATGTTTCATAACCAATATTAAATCTCTCTTAATAGCATATCTAGTACACTATATTTTCTAATGTAATTAGAATCAATAATATTTTTAACATATTCAACTTGAAAAGTTTTTTATTTTTATTTGATACAATGCTAAATTTTAATAATAGTAAGAACCTAAATCTCTATTTAATATAATTTAAATTAATACTCCTTAAAATTCCAAATTTCATATTTAATAAAAAACTATTAAATAATTCAAATATATCAAAGTAAAAATACAAGTTACATATGTTTATACATAGTAGTTAGTTTATTTTATCTATATTTAAATATTCTCCAGTAATATATTCTTAAATAAAATGTATACCATCTATTATATCATTGATTTTATTAAGTCTATCTCTCCAATTTTTATATAATCCATATTATTTTTATTTTGCTGTTTTTTCTTACCCTTACCACTCACGATTCACTCCCTGTTTTTATTATTTAAATTCTATAATATTTGATATAAAACCGTCCTATTTAGCGTAGTCTATCCACTTGTTGTGATTTTATTAAATCTATAAATTTATCTGTTTCTATTAAAGACTTTGATTTATTTAAGCAATGTTTAAATGATTATTTAGAAAATAATAATTTATCAGATAAGGTTATTCTACTTTAAATACAGGTATGGAATATTCAGAATATATTAAAAATACTATTAATTATAATTTTACTAACGGAAGAATTGAAAGCAATAACTATAAAATCAAGTTAATTAAAATAGTTTCTTATGGTTATCATAGTTTTGATAATTTCAGATTAAGAATTATGCTATGTTTTCATAAGTTTAAATTTAAAGGTTTTGAAAATGAAATAGCGGCTCAAACTTTTTAGCTTGAAACGCAAATATTATTATTTTTTCTTCATCAAAACATAAAGTTTCAGGTAAATATGATCTATTAACTTTGAAATCCTTATAATTAGCCTCTAAAGAACGAAAAACAGTATTTGAAGATACATAATTTAACTTAGCAATGTCCTTTTGACTTATTTTCATTGTCAGATTTTAAGTTATATGTAGTTTTACGCTATTTGAAATAAAACAATTCTCATCTACAATATTAGTTTTTGCTGTAAAAGTATGAGAACATTCCTTACATAAAAATCTTTGCTTCTTCAATCTTAAAATAGTAGGATTGCCATTTAATGGAAGAAGTTTAATATTTGATGTTGTGTTTCCATATTTAATAATGGTATTTTATTCCATATTTCCACAACTTGTACAAACTTTAGCAACATAAGAAAGTTTAGCATCAATAACCTTGTATGTTGTATTGTTCTTCTTTACGTTATTATTGAATTTAATAAATTTAATGTTTTTATCTTTAATTCCTAAGAAATCTAAGATATAATTATTTGTAGACATAATGACCTCCGATTGGTATTTTGTAGTGAATTTATTGTATCGGAAAATGGTTGTTATGTCTCTTTTTTTAAATAAAATGGTGCTGGAGAAGATTTTCATTTTCCTTCACCAACACCATAAATTACAGAATCATGATATCTCGTTTGTTATAATTCAACAATAAAATTAAAGGACCTACTTTTGACTAGGTCCTTCACATTTTTTATATTATTTTTTATTGTGAGCTATTTTTTAACGGCCCTTTCATTTATACAATTATAAACATTGTTTACCAATTGATTTGTATTCTTTTAATACTAAATCCAATAAATCTTTTGCTTCCTTTATAATTTTTTCATCTAATGGCGTAAAAGGAAATATTGATTTTGTATTAATATCTAACCCTCTATGTTTCATTAACTCTTTAAATAATAATGAAAAGTTACTATCTAGATCATATAACGGCATTAACTTATTAATACATAACTGAATATTATTCAGTGTAGAAAAATCTTTGTTATTTGCAGCCCGAACCCAGTCTTTCCAAATTTCCGGTACTATATTTGATAGGGCTGCTATACAACCAGCTCCGTTATTAAATATATTAATTAAGAATTGATCATCATAACCTGAATATAACTCGAAATATTTAAAATCAGAGTCCAATTCTCTTAACAAAGCTGTAGTATGATAATAATCAAGCACAGAATCTTTTAATCCTTTAATATTTTTATTCTCAATAAGTAGATTCTTTAAAGTATCCTTGTTTATACTATTTCCTGTTCTAGCCGGAAAGTTATAAATGAATATATCCCCCTTAATATTTTTAGCTAGTTTATCATAATAAGCATATATTCTTTCTTGGTTTAATCCATAATAATAAGGAGTAACTATCACAGCCGCTTTGTAACCCAAATCTAAAACATAATTTGATAATTCAACTGCATTCTCTAATTTTAAATCTCCCGTACCAGCATATAACTCTACTCTATTATCTGTATATTCATAATAGAATTTAAAAAATTCTTTTTTTTCCTCCATAGAAAGTGTAGTAAATTCACCAGAACTTCCTAAAGCTAAAATCCCATCCATTCCATTATTTATTAGATGATCAATAACTATCTTATTTCCGGATTCATCTATTTTTTCTTCATCATTAAATACAGTAATTGATGGAGTAATTATTTTACACTTCTCCAAATTAACCTCCTAATTCATCTATACAAAATTACATCCTCTTTGAATAGCTGTCTCAATATATCCTAATGATTCAGCTTTCGTTAACTTACCATTTAAGAAATCTATAAATTCTTCAAATAGTTCATTTGCTAATTCATCAACAGTTTTTTCTCCATAAATAGTTGGACTTGAATCCCAATCTAAATTATCCGGCATTTTTTTATATGTTTCTCTGTTACCAGTAATTTTTATTACAGGAGCTATTGGATTACCTGTAGGTGTTCCTCTTCCTGTGGAGAAAACAACTATTTGACACCCCCCAGCTACCATACCAGCCACAGAAGAAGGATCATTTCCTGGAGTATCCATAATTACTAATCCTTCCTTTGTCTTTAATTGTTTTGAATAATCATAAACAGCATTAACAGTAGTAGTTCCCCCTTTATGAATACAACCTAAAGATTTCTCTTCTAAAGTAGTTAATCCTCCCTCTTTATTACCAGGTGAAGGATTACCTTCTCTAACTTCCTCCCCAGTATTTAATAATATGTGCTTTTCATATCTATGCACTATATCAAATATCCTATCTCTTACTTCATCATTTTTTGCTCTTCTAGCAAGTATATGTTCTGCTCCGATAAATTCAGTAGTTTCACTTAAAACAGTAGTTCCTCCCTCTTCTACTATTTTATCACTTAATGCTCCAATAAGTACATTTGAAGATAGTCCGGAAGTAGGATCTGACCCTCCACATTCTGTTCCTAATATAATTTCTGATAGTGGGAATTCTTCTCTTCTTAGTAAAGCGGCTTCCTCAGACATTTCTTTTGCATACCTAACAGCTTTTTCAATAGTTTTTAGTGTTCCACCTTCTTCTTGTATGATTAGACTTTTTATAGTTTTATTTGTTCTTTTCTCTATTTCTTCCTTAACTAAATGTAATTGTGCATTTTCACAACCTAAAGAAACTAAAACTATGCCATATACATTAGGATTAGCAGCAAATCCTGCAATTGTATCCATAGTATATTCATGATCTATACCTACTTGTGAACATCCTAATTGATTATTAAATGTTACTGCATCTTTTACTTGACTTGCTATTATTCTTGTAGTGTCAGATGCACATACACTACATGGTAAAATTAATATATGATTTCTAATACCAATTCTTCCATCAGATCTTTTATATCCCCAAAAAGTTCTCATTTTCCCCCTCCTATACTAATTCATCCAAATTTTCTCTAACCCCAATAACATTGTGTTCGTGGACATGGTTACCAATATGTATATCTTCTGATGCAACTCCTATATGTTCCCCATATTTAACTATATGAGCATCTTTTTTTATTTCATTTCTAGCTATTTTATGATAAATTTTAATATCATTTATCGCCTTAAAAGAATTAATCTTTCCATCTAAATCCATATAAACTACATCATTGTTTTTTTCGATTTTTTCTCTTGCCACAACAACATTATCTTCTTTACTAATCAATACAGCATTAATTTCTTGCATAATATTTCCTCCTAAATAAACTCAAGTTATTGTTTTGCTTTTGGTGCTCTCCAATCTTTTTTACTAAAATCTTGTCCTTCTAAAGGTTGTGCAGGACAACCATATTTTTTTGCCCACCAACTTGTAATGATAGGTATTAATATTGCTGTAACTACTACAGAAGCAGCTACTTGTGTTGTTGCTGTTGCAACAAAAGGTGCCCATGTTTTATCAACCGTTGCTACTACTGCAGGAACAGCTATAGCATTACCAGCAGTTGTTGAAACAGCCCATCCAGCATATCCAGGCCTTTTATTTATTAATCTATCGCACAATACTACTATAGGTCCACTTATAAACACTGTAATTAAACCTAATAATATTCCAGGTCCACCACCAGCAATTATATCAGTGATATTTATTCCAGCTCCTAATGTAATTCCTACAAAAGGTAATAATAGAGATACTCCTGGCGCTAAAAACTCTGATAAACTTTTGTCTATGTTTCCTAAAATCATACCAAAAATTATAGGTACTAATACAGCAACTAAAGAAACTATTGGAACATTTGCCAATCCTGAAGCTCCTAAAGTCAATAATGTTAAAAAAGGACCATCATTTAAAGCTAAAAAGCTCATTGCTGTCTGATCAACTTCATCACCATATGTAACATTTAAAGCCAAGTATAAAGATCCATTTGAATTGGTAATCGCACTTATAATTGCCAACGTAGTTAATCCTAAAAATCCAGCCATTCCAAACACTTTACCAACCGCAACTCCAATTATAGCTCCTACAGCATATTTAGAAAGTAATAAAACTCCTCCTCTTTTTACAACTTCCATTAGCTCTTTTATTCTTAACTGACTCCCCATACAAACCAGTTGAACCCCCATAATTGCTGTTGCTCCTGCATTTGTAAATACAGCTGTTGTAAAAGATCCAATCTGTAAAATTTCTGGAAAAAACGTATTCACAATAGCTGATAAAAACATAGGAACTATCATCATTCCTGCTGGTACTTTTTTCAAAAATTTCATTATCATAAAGATCCCCTCCTCTTGTTCGTAAATTAGTATTAATTTGTATATACGTATATAGTGATTATAGGATAACCGATAATTAATTATTTGTCAAGTAAATTTAATGAATTTTTACATTGATAATCCATTAATCATCTATTTTTTATAAATTAACTAAAAAATGGTTAAACTAAAAAGTTTAACCATTTTAAACAATATTTGTTAAGATATAAAGATTACTCACCTTTTATTACCTAACATTTTACTTTAAAAAATTATTTTCTTATAGTTTACAAAAAAGATTTCACAGGCTCAATATACTTGTTCAAAACTATCTACACTATATTTTTCCAATATCCTTCCTATAATACATTCCATCAAAATCTATTCTAGCAATATTTTCATATACTATGTTTCTTGCTTCCTCTAAGGAGTCTGCAAGGGTAGTTACAGAAAGTACCCTTCCTCCATTTGTTAATAGGACTTCCTTTTCTAGTTTTGTTCCATTGTGAAATACTATAATGTCCTTGTCTAATTTATCTAATCCTACTATTTCCTTATTAGTTTCATATTTGTCAGGATATCCTCCAGAACAAAGAACTGTTGTTAAGCAGTATTCTTCTCTCCATTGTAAATCATCTTCAGATATTTCATTATTCATAGTTTTTAAAATAACATCTACTAAATCCGATTTAAGTCTTGGTAGAATTACTTCTGTTTCAGGATCTCCAAACCTAACATTAAATTCTAATACTTTTGCTCCTTCTTCTGTAATCATAAAACCAATAAATAAAATACCATTATAGGCTAAGTCTTCCTTTTCTAAAGATTTCTGAATTTTTTTTGCAATAGTGTTTAATTCTTTTTCTGTATTTTCATCTAGTAATGGATTTGGAGATATGCAACCTACTCCTCCAGTATTTTCCCCTATATCTCCTTCCCCTATTTTCTTATAATCTTTTGCAGGTTCTAGGGGAACTATATTATTTTTTGATACTAAACATATTAATGAAGCTTCAAAACCTTGTAGAAATTCTTCAATTACTATTTTATTTCCTTCTTCACCAAAAATCTTATCTAAAAATATTTTATTTAAACTTATTATTGCTTCATCTTTGTCCTTACAAATAAAGACTCCTTTTCCTTTGCAAAGTCCGTCAGCCTTAATTACCAATGGATATTTAAAATCATCTAGTCCTTTTAATGCACTATTATAGTCTGTATAAGAAAAATATTTTGCAGTAGGAATATTATTTCTTATTAAAAATTCCTTTGTAAATTCCTTACTACCTTCTAATTGTGCAGATTTTTTATTTGGCCCAAAAATCTTTAACTTGTTTTCTTCGAATAAATCAACTAATCCTTCACATAAAGGATTTTCTGGACCTACTATTGTTAGGTCTATATTGTTATTTTTTGCAAAATCCAATATTTCAAAATTGTTAGTTAAATTAACACTTTCTGCAATTTTATTTATTCCACCATTACCAGTAACAGAGAAAATCTTATCTACTAACTTACTTTGAGCAATTTTCCAGATAAGTGCATGTTCTCTTCCACCATTACCTATTACTAAAATCTTCATTCTATCTCCTTATTAGTACCCTTCTTCCATTTATTTCAAGTTTTTTGTTTTCTATTAGCCCTAATGTTTCAACTAATATTTTATGCTCAATTTTCAAAACTTCCTTCTGTAATTCTTCTGCAGTTATTTCATCTTCTATTTTAAAAGGCTCCTGCATAATAATAGGACCAGTATCTACTCCTTCGTCTACAAAATGAGTTGTAGCACCAGTTACTTTTACTCCGTATTCTAAAACTTTTTCATGTACAGTTAATCCATAAAATCCCTTACCACAAAAACTTGGAATTAATGAAGGATGAATATTAATTATTTTGTTTTTATAATGCTTAATTATTTCTCCAGGTACTATTCCCAAATATCCTGCTAATACAATTAAATCTATTTTTTTATTATTAAGAATTTCCAATAATTCTTCTTCATATTCCCTTGGGGAATTGTAATTGTTTTTAGATAAATACCTTGATTTTATCCCATGTTTTTCCGCTCTTACTAAACCATAAGCATTTTTCGTATTTGAGATTACAATTTTAATTTCACTTTTTAAGCTGTTTTTTTCTATAGCATCAATTATACTCTGTAAATTACTTCCACTTCCTGAAATCATTACAGCAATATTTAATGACATAGAATTACTCCCTCTTCCCCTTTTACAACTTCTCCTATTTCATATACTTTTTCATCTAATTCCTTTAAGTAGTTTAACACATCATCTTTTATAGCTTTATCTATAAAAAACACTATTCCTGCTCCCATATTAAATGTTGAATACATTTCCTTAGTTTCTACATTTCCCCATTTTTGTAGCAAATTAAATATTTCATGTTTTTCAATATTTTTAGTATTAACCCTTGCTGTTAAACCTTCTGGTAATGATCTTGGAATATTTTCATATAAACCTCCACCTGTTATATGAGAGATTCCATTTATTTTAAACTTTCTTACTAAATTTAATAAAGGTTTAGTATATATTCTAGTAGGTTTTAATAATTCTTCACCTAATGTTGTTCCCAGTTCTTCAATATACATATCCAACTTATAATTCATTTTTTCAAATATTATTTTCCTTACTATTGAATAGCCATTACTATGTACTCCAGTAGATGGTAGGGCTAAAATAACGTCCCCTTCCTTTATGTCTCTTTTGCCATCAATTATTTTATTCTTGTCCACTATACCAACAGCAAAACCAGCTAAATCATATTCATCTTCTTCATATAGCCCCGGCATTTCTGCTGTTTCTCCTCCAATTAAGGCACAACCACCTTTTATACAACCATTTGAAACACCTTCAACTATTGAATACATTTTTTCAGGAATTAATTTCCCTGTAGATATGTAATCTAGGAAAAAAATAGGTTCTGCTCCCTGGCAAAGAATATCATTTACGCACATGGCAACACAATCTTCACCTACGGTGTTATGTTGGTTCATTTTAAATGCCAACATTAATTTTGTTCCAACACCATCTGTTCCTGATACCAATACCGGTTCTTCATAGTCGTCTTTATTTATTCCAAATAAACCAGAAAATCCACCTATGTCAGAAATAACTCCCTCTCTAAAGGTTTTTTTAATTAGAGGCTTTATTAATTGTATTTCCTTATATCCTGCTTCTTTATCTACGCCTGAATCTTTATATGTTAAACTCATAATTTTCTCCTTATGCAAAATATTTTTCATAATATCCCTTGTTGCCACAACAATCTCTAAGTCCTTGTAAACTTAAGTGATATAGAGAATCTGCCTGTATTTCTTTTGCAACTTCTTTGAAACTTTTACCTCGACTAATAAGATTTTCTTCATTTGGAATATCTATACTTAAGTCATCTTTATTAATTACAGGTGGAGATGCAATTCTTAAGTGAACCTTTCTAGCTCCAGAATCCTTTAACATCTTAATTAATCTTTTTGTAGTAGTACCTCTAACTATAGAATCATCTACTAAAATAATATCCTTACCTTTTACATTTTCAACTATTGGGTTAAGTTTAATATTTACACTTTTTTCTCTATTTTCTTGGTCTGACTCAATAAATGTTCTTCCTATATACCTGTTTTTTACTATACCTTCCATATATGGAATTTTTGAAGCATAGGAATAACCTAACGCTGCAATTATTCCAGAGTCTGGAGCACCAACTACAATATCTGCCTCTGTCTTATTTTCCTCGTACAAGGCCTGGCCAGAATTATACCTTGCCCTATATACACTTACTCCATCAATATAGCTGTCGGGTCTTGCTATATAGACCATTTCAAATAAACAAAGTTTAGCCTTTTCATTTGAATATTTTATAAACTCATGACCAGAACCTGTACCTATAAATATTTCTCCAGGTTCTAGGTCCTTTAATAATTTATACCCAATTGAGTCTATTGCACAAGTTTCAGATGAAATAACATATCCTGTATCATTAAATCCTATAGAAAGTGGTTTAACTCCATAAGGATCTCTTACGGCAACAATTTTGTCCTTGTCAATATACGCAAGACTAAAAGCTCCTTTAATACCTGCAAAATATTCTCTTAATTCTTCCTTGCTCCCCTGAATTTTTTCTCTTAGCTCATCATAGGAAATATTAGAAATAATTTTACCATCTATTACCATTGAAGAGGATATTCCATTTTTCTTTGAGACAAAGGGCATTGGATTTTCTTCTTCAAATCTAAAGGCATATTTCACATACCCAATACCCTTATTACCATTAAATTTTCGTAATACTTTGTTACTAAAATTTTCTCCTACTAACCCTTCTCCTACTAAATAATTTAATCTTTCATTTTCAATAGTTGCAATTCCAACTTCAGCCTGTCCTCTATGCTGAACTCCATAAAGGCCATATTGTAAATATCTTATAGCTTCAATATCCTCATTATTGAAAATTCCGAATATTCCACTCATAATACACCTAAATCTCTAAATCTTGATTAATTTTAATAATATCGTCTCTACTTTTTTCTCTTAGATTTCTAATATTATTCATTATTTTTTCATCATTTAATGCTAAGATTTTTCCAGCTAAAATCGCTGCATTTTCTCCCCCATCTATTGCTACTGTAGCAACTGGTACACCTTTTGGCATTTGTACAATAGATAATAATGCATCTAAGCCCTCTAAGGATTTTGATTTTACCGGAACCCCTATAACAGGAATATCTACCATAGCTGCAATAACCCCAGCTAGGTGAGCAGACATTCCTGCAATTGCTATTATTACTCCTATTTCTTCTTCCTCAACTTTTTCACAAAAATCCATTAAAACATCTAAAGATCTATGAGCAGAAATAACATTAACTGAATTTTCTATTTCTAATTCATCTAACTTGTTTTTTACCTTTTTTGCAATTTCCTTATCGGAAATACTTCCCATTATTACAGCTACTTTCATTACTTCCTCCTATTTATTAAAGTAATTAACTCCAGATTCAATAATCTTAGAATATCCTTTTATATTGTTATTAATAAATAACCCTTCCTCTATTCTGTCTACTAATCCTATTAATCCTATTACCCTACCACATGGACTAACTAGACCATCTACAGATAAGTCGGAATTAAATATATTTTCTGTAAATGCCGTTACTATTTGATTATTCTCAATTAGTTTTTCCTTTGCTTTTCCTAATAAAACCCTTCCCTGTCTAGTAGCTACTGGAGCTGTATATAAACTTCCTACTTCCATATTAGATAACCAAGGAGAATTTTTAGAAATAACCTTAATGTCTACTAAATCCGAATTAAAACCATCATATTCATTTTTAGCAATTTCTATTGTACTTCCCTTTTTAATTTCTCCAAATTCTATTAACCCAGAGTTTACAAGACCCGTAAAGCCAGCTCCTAAACCAATTACTAACCCTTTTCTATTTTTTATTAGCTCTTCAACTGCTTCTTTTATGGTTTCCTCTGAAAGAATTAATTCTATTAATTTCCCATTACTTTCTAATTCCTCACCCATTAAAGCACCATTTGCAAAAGCTAAAATATTATTTCTTTCTATTGCCTTTTTAAGTTCTATATAGGATTTTTCAACTAGTTCTTTTGTTAAGGTGTTAAATACTATTTTTTCAACCTTAGCTCCTGCTTTTATAAAGCTTCTTTCCAAATCATATTCTCCATTTGTACCTGGGAAAACTGGAATTAATACTTTTGCCTCTTTTTCTATTGATTTTTCAAATTTATTTGTATTATAGTTAAAATCTACTACTTCTTTTTCATCTTTAGCTTCTTCTATAGGATATACATCATTTAAAACCTTAAGGGTGTCTTCCTTTAAAAGCTCTATTGATATTTTCTCATTATTAATATTAATTAAAGAACTATTATTAGTTTGACCTATTATTTCACCAATATTTTCTAAATTTTCCACATTATTATTGGCAACTTCAATTATTATAGACCCAAATAAATTTTTAAATATCCTATCCTCTATTTTTTTATCTAAGTCAACTCCTATATTATTTCCCATTGCCATTTCTACAAGGGCTTTTCCAATTCCACCAGAAGCTATAGTAGAAGCTGATAGTATATAACCCTTGTTTACAAATTCCTTTATTTTTCTATATTTATCTTTTAATATATCTATATTCAAAAGACCATTTTCCATTAAAGGAACTTCCACTAATAATATAGTTGACTCTTCAGATTTTAATTCCCTACTAACTATATTCTTTATATTTTCCTTTGTAACAGCAAAAGAAATCAAGGTAGGAGGTACAGTAATATCTTCATAAGTACCACTCATACTATCTTTTCCACCTATGGCAGGAATGTTTAAATCCTTCATTGCCTTGTAGGCTCCCAATAGAGAACTAACTGGTTTGCTCCATTTATCAGGGTTTTTATCTAATCTTTCAAAAAATTCTTGGAAACTTAATCTAGCCCTTGAATAATCCCCTCCTAAGGCAACTATTTTAGCTAAGGATTCAATTACTGCATAATAACCACCATGGAATTGACTTTTTTCTGCTAAATAAGGATCATAACCATAGGTCATAATTGAACAAGAATCAGTATTCTTGTTTAGTACTGGAAATTTTGCTACCATTCCCCCTTGGGTCGTTATTTTATTTTTTCCTCCTAGTTGGGAAAGTACCGTTCCTTTTCCTATACTATTATCGAAGTTTTTAATTAAACCTTTTTGAGAAGCATATTTGATATTAGTTACATATTTTTTAAGATTATCTTCAATAGTTAAATTTTCATCTAAATTATTATTAAATAAATAATCTACTTCCTCTGGACTATTTATATTTATATCAACTTGTTTTCTAGCACCATTACTATTTAAAAATTCTCTAGATAGATTTATTATTTCTTTTCCTCTCCAGATCATTTTCATTCTTGCTTCTTCAAAAACTTCTGCAACAACTGTAGCTTCAATATTTTCTTTTTTAGCTAGGTCTAAAAATTCATCAATATAATTCTTTTCAACAACTACTGCCATTCTTTCCTGGGACTCTGATAAAGCTATTTCTCCTCCATGTAGGCCCTGGTATTTTAACGGAACAGAATCTAGGTCAATAACTAAACCATCTGCTAGTTCTCCAATAGCTACTGCAACTCCTCCTGCTCCAAAGTCATTACATTTTTTTATTAATCTAGTAGCCTTCTCGTCTCTAAACAATCTCATTATATTTCTTTCAGCTAAAGGATTGCCTTTTTGCACCTCAGCTCCGGCAGTTTCTAAAGAGGTTTTGTCTTGTACATTTGATGAACCAACAGCAGCACCTAAACCATCTCTACCAGTTCTAGCACCTAAAAGTACAATTAAGTCTGTTGGATTTGGATTTTCCCTTCTAACCCATTTCTTTGGTACAGCTGCAACTAAGGCTCCTAGTTCCATTCTCTTAGCTTCATAACCATCATGGTATATTTCCTTTACCAAGCCTCCAGCTAATCCTATTTGATTACCATAGTCACTATAGCCTTCCATGGCAGACTGACATATTTTTCTTTGAGGTAATTTTCCCTCTAAGGTATTTTCCAATTTAGTTCTAGGATCTTTAGCTCCTGTTATTCTCATTGCTTGATGAACAAAAGCTCTTGAAGAAAGTGGATCTCTTATTCCTCCACCAATACAAGTATGGGCTCCACCATAAGGCTCAATTTCTGTAGGATGATTATGTGTTTCATTTTTAAACAGAAGTAACCAATCTTCCTCTTGTCCTTCAACGTCAACCTTAACTTCAATACTACATGCATTTATTTCGTCTGAAACTTCCATATCATCTAATAAACCTAGTTTTCTAAGTTCCTTCATATTAATTGTTGCCATATCCATTAAGGTAACAGGTTTACTATTATTATGGGCAAATTTTCTAGATTCTAAATATTCATTAAATACTTTTTCTAAAGTATCCTTATATTTACCTTCCTTAAAGTTGATATTTTTAATTTCAGTTAAGAAAGTAGTATGCCTACAATGGTCTGACCAGTATGTATCTATTGTTTTTAATTCCCAAATATTAGGATTTCTATTTTCGCTCTTAAAGTAATTTTGAACAAATTTTATATCATCTAAATCCATTGCGAAATTTGAAATTATTTCCTTTAACTCTTCTTCATCCATATTAATAAAATTATCTACTATTTCTATAGTATCTTCACAATCTTCAAATACGAAAATAGAGGAATCATCTAATGGAATTTCTTTACTATCAACATTGTTAATATAGTATCTTTTTATTTTTTCTAAATCAGCATCATTTATCCCTTTTAAAATTACAACTTTTGAATGCTTTATAAGTATATTTTCATAGCCAAAGAATTTTTTAATATATTCATTTGTCATATCTTCTCTTTGATTATACTGTCCGTCTTTACTTTGTACTCTAAATCCTTTTTCATCATCTTCTAAAATAATTTTATTTTCATAAAATATATCGGTATTATCATTTTTTAATAATTTAGCTTTTATATTTTCATATTCCTCTTTAGTAAAGTTGGAAAAATTAAAAGCGTTAATAACCCTAACAGATTCTAAATTTTCCATACTAAGAAAACTTTTAAACTCCCTGTATAATTTACAATTTTCTGAATTGAATTCTTTCTTTTTTTCAATGAAGATAGTCTTATTCATGATTCCTCCTTGTATAATTAAGAAAGCCAAGATGGGTAAGTTAATAAACCTACCCGTCTTGGCTTTTCTCCATTCGGTGTATTGCATAGCAATTATATCGCTTGGACCAGCAAAGTCTTTAACTTTCGGAACCCTAGATATACTTTATTATATTTGCTTGTTAAAATAAATATTTTCCTAATTCCATCGGATCTATATATTCATCACCTTTATAAACTCTCATATTTCCACCGGATAGCTCATCAATTAATATAATTTCACCACTACTAAGCTTTCCAAACTCTAATTTAATATCATAAAGAGTTAATCCTTTTTCTTCTAATTGCCTTTTAATAATTCTAGATATATCTTTAGTAAGACCAACTATCATATGATATTCCTCTTCATCTAAAAGATTTAAAATAGACAATGCATCTTTAGTAATTAGAGGGTCATTTCTTTTGTCATCCTTTAAAGTTATTTCGGTATATGCCGGTAGGTTCATACCTTCCTTAGCATATAATCCATATCTTCTAATAAAGCTTCCTACAGCCTTAAATCTACATATAACTTCTAGTCCCTTACCAAATACTTCAGCTTGTTTTACAACCATAGTATTATTTTCAATATCAGCTGAAACATAATGAGTAGCAATATTATTTTCCTTTAACTTTTCAAAAAAGAATTTAGACATTTTTAAATTTTCTTTTCCTACTCCTTCAATTGATAATCCTACTTGATTAGCACCAGGATCAAAATGTCCATCTACTCCTGTAACATCATCTTTAAATTGTAAAACTAGATTTCCGTCTTCTCCTTTATAAATATCTTTAGTTTTTCCCTTATATAATAACTCCATATATTTCTCCTTATTATTAGAAAAAGCTCAGAAAGGTAGGTTAGGCGAAACCTACCCTTCTGGGCTTTTATCCCTTAGGTGTAATACTTTGTGTATTTATATCGCTTGGACCAGCAAAGCTTTAAGCTTTCGGAACCCTAGATATACTTTCGCCCATAATGAGCTTTGTTTCAAATTTTAAAAATTATAATTTTATACTATTATAAAATAATATTAAGATGTTGTGTAATTTGGTGATTCTTTCGTAATAGTAATATCATGAGGATGATTTTCTACTAAGGAAGCAGAAGTAATTTTTATGAATTTAGCTCTTTCATGTAAATCCAATATAGTCTTACTTCCAGTATAACCCATTCCAGCCCTAACTCCACCAATTAATTGGTAGATGATTTCAGTAATTTCTCCTTTGAAAGGTACTCTACCTTCAACACCTTCTGGAACAAACTTCTTGCTGTCCTCTTGGAAATACCTATCGCTACTACCTTCTTTCATAGCTGCAATAGAGCCCATACCTCTATATTCCTTATATCTTCTTCCTTCATATATAACAATTTCTCCAGGACTTTCTACAGTACCTGCAAATAATGACCCTGCCATAATAGTACTTGCACCAGCTGCTAGTGCCTTTGTAATATCACCAGAATATTTAATACCTCCGTCTGCTATAATTGGTATATTATATTTCTTTGCTACATTATAACAATCTATAATAGCAGTAACTTGTGGTACCCCAATACCTGTAACAACCCTTGTTGTACAAATTGAACCAGGTCCTATACCAACCTTAACAGCATCTGCACCAGCCTTTATTAAAGCTTCTGTTGCTTCGCCTGTTGCCACATTACCTGCTATAATTTGTAAATTAGGGAATGATTCTTTAATCATTTTTACTACTTCTAAAACTCCTTTAGAATGACCATGGGCAGTATCTATAACAATAACATCAACACCTGCTTCTTCTAATGCTGTAATTCTTTCTAAACAGTCCTTAGAAGTACTAACAGCTGCCCCTACTAATAATCTTCCCTTTTCATCTCTTACGGAGTTTGGATATTTAACGGTTTTCTCTATATCTTTTATGGTTATTAAGCCTTTTAACTTATACCTATCATCAACTAATGGTAATTTTTCAATCTTATGCTCTTTTAATTTTTCCAAAGCTTCATCCATAGTTATATCAATATCACCTGTTATTAGATTTTCCTTTGTCATAGCTTCATCAATTGGCTTATCAAAGTCAGTTTCAAATCTAATATCCCTATTTGTAATTATTCCCAAAAGTACCTTGTCCTCATCTACAATAGGAACTCCAGAAATTTTATACTTTGACATAATTTCTAAAGCTTCTGATATTTTGTGTACAGGTGAAAGGAAAAATGGATCAGTTATAACACCTTGCTCTGAACGCTTTACCTTATCAACCTCTATTGCTTGTCTTTCTATTGACATATTCTTATGTATTATTCCAATTCCACCTTGTCTAGCCATAGCAATAGCCATTTTTGATTCTGTTACAGTGTCCATACCTGCACTTAATAATGGTATGTTTAATTTTATCTTTGATGTTAAATTAGTTTTTACGTCAGTATCTGCTGGTAAAATTTTTGATTCTAAAGGTACTAATAAAACATCATCAAAAGTTAAACCCTCTCCAATAAACTCCATAAAATCTCCTTTCAGTTTTTATATAGTAATTTAAAAATAAAAATAATGATATTTATTAAAAATTAACAGAGATTTCATTTATTGTCAACATTAAAAACATTGAAATTTCAACATTTTTCTATGCGAGAAAACGATGTATTACATGATAACGTTTACTTTAGGAAGGTTTTTCTTTAAGAATAATATTTTTATTATAGATTTCAAGTATTAAAAACCACCTATTGATGTTAAACTTGTTTAACCTTAATAGGTAAATATAAAAAACCCTTTAACTTTTTGTAGAAATATTGAAAATTATATTTTTTGAAAATGTTTACAAAAATAAATATTATGAAATTGAGTTAGTTTTTTATAATTTTATTAATTTTTTCTTTAATATTAGGCTGTTTTATATTAGATAATAAATATATTTCTCTTTTTTTAAAATCTCCCTAGATATTTTTATGGAATTTAAGCTCTATTTTCTACATAATCCTTTTACATTGTTAATTTTCTTTAAATAACTACAATCTAAAAATATAATTATTTGTACTTATTATAGTTTGGTTTATTTGTTTTTATTTGAACTTATAAGTAAAGAAATTATTAAACCTAGAGCTGCTCCCACTATTAAACCTAGAGAAGAACCTAATAACATTTTATCAAACATTGTCCCAATTGACATTCCTAATGCAAGACCAAGGCCACCGCCTAAAACAATTGCCAACCCTAAGTATTCATTATCTTTATTTTTCATCAAAATCCCCTTGCTTAAGAAAAAATGTTTTTATAACTTTTCATTAAACAATCCTACTCTTTTTCAACCTCTCTTTTAAAAGTGGACATTATACTTTTAGTTGAACCATATCCTTGGGTTATAGCACCATAGCTACTAATTCCCAACCTTCTAAACCTAATTCATTTAGTTCTTCGGATAAATAATAATCGTCAACTTTACTACCAAAAAACCCTTCTACTTCTGTATTAATAATCTTATATTCAAATTTCTTCATATGACATTCTCCTTTAATTTTTTCTAATTTACTATTAATAAAAAATCTATAACTAATATTATAAATATAGTAACAAAGTAATTATTGTAGCTCTATTTCATTATATATAAATATTTTTTTATATCAAATTTAAAATAATTTTTTGTTTTAAAATTTAAAACTGAAATATTCCTCCTATAATATTCAAAGTATTATTTACTGTCTTTTCGCTAGGAGTATGCTGGAGAAGATTTTCATTTTCCTTCACCAACACCATAAATTATAGAACCCTATAAAATATATAATGTAGAATTGCTTCATGGTTATTTCACAAAATAAAAAAGCCTATAAGCTAGTATATCACTAACTTCTAGGCTTTTAAGCTATTATTTTAATTCTATTGTAGCTCCAACTTCTTCTAGTTTAGCTTTCATTTCTTCAGCTTCTGCTTTAGCTACACCTTCTTTAATTGCTTTAGGTGCACCATCAACTAATGCTTTAGCGTCTTTTAATCCTAAACCAGTTATATCTTTAACTACTTTTATAACTTTGATTTTTTCAGCTCCTGCTGATTCTAATACTACATCAAATTCAGATTTTTCTTCTGCTGCTGCTTCTCCACCTGCTGCAACTGGTCCACCCATTACTACTGGTGCTGATGCTGATACTCCGAATTTTTCTTCTGCTGCTTTTACTAATTCATTTAATTCAAGAACACTCATGTTCTCAATAGCTTCTAATATTTGTTCTACTGACATTTCTAAACCTCCGTTTAATTTATATGTTTTATCTTTTTTTAATTATGCTTCAACCGCTTCTTCTGCTGGTGATTCTTCTTCTTTTTTCTTAGCTATTGCATCTACTAAGTATACGAAATTAGATACTGGAGCCTTGAAGCTTCCAAGTAATTTAGCTAACAATACTTCTCTTGCTGGTATAGATGCTAAATCTTTTACTCCTGCTAGATCTAAAAATTCGCCTTCTAAGTAACCTGCTTTAATTTCTAGATTTTCATGTTCTTTTGCAAAATCATTTGCAATTCTAGCACCTGCTATTGGATCTTCTTTACTAAATGCTACTGCATTAGGTCCTTCTAATAATTCAAGAATATCTTCATAACCTAGTTCTTTAAAAGCAAAGTTCATCATAGTGTTTTTATAAACTTTATACACTACATCTTCTTTTCTAAATCTGTCTCTAAGATCTGTTAATTCTTCTACATTTAATCCTCTGTAATCAACTAAAACAATTGACTTTGAAGATTCAATATTTTCTTTAATTTCATTAACTACTGATTGTTTTTTCTCTAAAACATAATCCTTCACTATACTTTCACCTCCACTACGGCTACACATAAAAAAATCTTTCTACCAACAGGCAGAAAGATATTGTATTTATCTTATCCACCTCGGTAGGATATTTAAATCTTTCGATACCTACGGTCTTTGGTAGCCAACTATTTAATTAACATAATAAGTATAACAGAATCTGAAATTCTGTCAACTATTTTTTTATTCTTCTGAAGCTTCTTCCTCTTCTTCTCCAACTGTTGGAACATCTGCAGCGTCAACTTCTTCTATTTCTTCTTCAATAACTTCTTCTCTAGGTTCTGATAATGTTGCTATTGCTTCTTCTAGATCAACTAATACTTCAACTTTTTCATTGCTAGATACATCTAGGTCTTTAACTAATAAAGTATCTCCAATTTGCATGTTTTCTACATTTACAATTGCTTCACTTGGTAGATCAGCTGGTAAACATTCAACTTCTATTTCATTTACTAATTGCATTAATACTGATGGTTGAACTCTTATTGAATCCCTTCCTTCTAATACAACTGGAATAACAACTCTCATCTTTTCAGTCATATCTACTCCAACAAAGTCCACATGAATGTATTGATTTTTAAATGGATGTTTTTGAACTTCCTTAATTAATGCTGGTTTAGTTACTCCATCTATTTCCAAATCAATTATATTACTTGTACCAGCTCCTAAATATATTTTATCAAATTCTTTTGCATCTAGTACTATTGGTAAACTTTCTTTACCTTTTGCATAAATAACGCTAGGTATTAATTTTTCAACTCTTAATTTATCTACTTTATTTTTACCTATACCTTCTCTTATTTTAGCTTCTAATTTAAATTCTGACATAATTACCTCCTGATTTATAAAGTCTTAATAAACTTATTATGCATTTATAAATAATAACACAATTATGCCAGGAATGCCAAATATTCCTGAAATAATTGCATTAATAGGTGTTATGGCTAAATTTAAACCTATAATTCCACCTATAGCATTAAATATAAAAAGACTCACTACTCCAATTATACCATTTATTATTATTTTCCCAAAAAACTTTATAGAAGTTTTTATTATTTTAAAAAATACAAATATAAGTCCAATTATAATACAAATCTCTATAATATTATCCATTACATTTTCTCCTTTATTTTCCCTCTCAATATGATACTATCACAAATTCAAAGCTTGAATATATACAAAAAATCAACAGTTTTCACTGTTGATTTTTATGGCTAATTATTATTTTCATTCTCTTTTGAATTATTAGAATTATTGTTGTTTGAATTGTTATTGTTTGAATTATCGGAATTGTTATTTAAATTATCCTTTGAAGAGTTCTCCTTGTTGTTAGTATCTTCATTTTCTTTATTTTCATTGTTGATACTATCCTCTTCTTCATTGGCTACATTTTTAACTAATCCTAAATACTCCTCTAGGGTTTGGTTATTAGCATACATTTCCTTTGCTACCTTAGTTCCAACAAATCTCAAATGCCAAGGTTCTGCTTTTCTACCAGTTATTTCTTCTTTTCCTTCAGGATATCTAATTATAAAACCATATTTATGAGCATTTTCTTTTATCCATTTATATTCAGTAGATTCTACAAAATTCTTACTGTATTTAGCCTCATAGTCTCCATATACATCGAAAGCTAAGCCAGTTTGATGCTCACTTGCACCTGCTGGTACTGGTGAACCATCACTTAAATATTCACCATATTCACTAATTCCTTCACTATTGTAGGAATTATTCTTTTGTAATTCATAGCTTCTATAATCACTTGCAACTTTAATACTAACGCCATCGGTTTTAGCTGCTTTAACCATTATATCGTAACTTGTGCTAGCTTCTGCATTTTTCCCAGCTTCGTATTCTTCCGGTAATCTATAGTCGTTATTTACTATTAATATACCATCTATTACCTTAAACTCATTTTCTTTGCTAATTTCAGCAATATCTACTGTATGAACATAGCCTTCTATTCCTTTATATTTAATTTTCGTAAATTCATCAACTGTTCCAAATTTTTCTAAATATTCTCCAGCTTGAATTTCTTTTAATTCAGTGGAGGAATCTTTACTTTCTTCAAAACATTTAGTTGCTTTTGTAGTTACTACAAAACCTTTTAACATTTCAGTATCAACATCTTTAACCTTTGTCTTTTCTGAAGTGTCTGTTGCTACAACTGGATTGGTCTTTGCATTTTTATTATCTAAAAGCGTTTTAATAGTAAAGGCTAGAAGCACTACTATTATTACTCCAACAAAAACCGAAATCATTAATCTTTTTTTTCTCTTTTGCTCTCTTTCCCTTCGAGCTTTCATTTCAACTCTTCTACGCTCTTTTTCAATAGCCTGAGCATCCATTTTTATTGTATGGTCTCTAAAGTTTTCCCTAGTTTGGTTGTTTTTAGTATTTCTACGAACCTGTTGATTAACGTTTTGTCTATTGTTTTTTTCAGATTTTTCAGACATTACCCTTCTTCGAGCTTCTTCATCTCGTGTAGAATTTCTGTTTTTTAAACCCTCAACACCTTCATCAAGGAAACTATATTTTTTATTAATATCACTAAAACTCTTTCTCTTTTTATCTGACATATTTTTCTCCCCTTAAAACTGTGGAATATATTTTTTTTAATTCTAAAATCGAAGCCTTTTCAGAAAAATTTTCATTTGCATATTCACTAATAATTTTTTTATTAAACTTATGTCTATTATTATACATTAATTCAAGTTTATTTGCTAAATCATTTATATCCTTTACATTTGCTATAGCCCCATTAAATTCCTCTATAAAGTGTTCACTTCCACCATTTCTCGTTGTTATAACTGGAAGACCGCATATCATCGCCTCTATATAGGCCTTGCCATAGGTTTCTGAATGGGATGCTAGTACAAAAAGATCCCCTTTATTGTATTCTTCAGCAATTTCTTCTAATCTTCTATGTCCCTTTAAATAAACTTTCTGCTCTAAATTTTCTTCTTGAATTATTTTTTCCAATTCCCTTCTGTCATCGCCTTCTCCAAAAATTAATAATTCACTACTTTTGTTTTTAAAAACTTTACCATATGCCCTAATTAATTCCCTGTGACCTTTTTCCAATTTTAAATTACCAGTAGATATAATTCTATATATGTTTTCGTTAAAATTATAATTTTTAAGTTTAAAGACATCGGTATTGGCTACAGTTGGAGTACAAATAGGTTTAATTCCAAAATTCCTATATAATCTTTCCTGAAAAAAGGGACTGCCTACTAATAGCTCATCACAATTATTATATACATATTTTGCTACTTCTAGTTTATCTTTTCTAATATTACTTAAATCCTCTTTATTTATAGAAGATGAATGTTCGGAAACAATTATTGGAATATTAATACTTTTATCCTTTATTGTTTTTATAAAGGAATAGGAAGGTTCTGTAAAATGCGAATGAATTATTTCTGTGTTTTTTTCCTTATTTAAAATATAATTAATTCTTCTCTTTAAGAAAAAAGCTCCTATATTACATAGAAGTTTTTGATTTATATTCCCTAATGGTATATTTATTGCATATGTTTTTATTCCATCAACTATCTTTTCCTCATAACCCCATTTTCTTTTCCTTCTAAAAGATCTAAGGTCTAAGGCAACAACATATACATCTTCACCATACTTTTTCAAAGCCTTTGCATAAGCATATTGATGAATTCCATTCATAGGATATTCTTTTGTCGGATAACCTTGAGAAGCTATCATAACTTTCATATTTATCTATTCCTTAATATTATTATAAATTTCTATATATTCTTTAGATATATCCTTCCAGTTAAATTTTTTAGCAGACTTTGAAGCATTAATAGACATGTTGTTATAGTCTTTTAATATGTCTTTTATTCTATCAACTATACCATCTGCATCTTTGTACCAGACATGATATCCAACATGTCCTTCTGGAAATTGCCCATCAAATCCTTGACCTTTTGTGTATACTACTGGCAATCCCTGACTCATAGCCTCAACATATACTAAACCAAAGGTTTCTTTTTTAGATGGCATTACAAAAATATCATTTTTGTTTAAGGCCTCTCTAACTCCATATTTATCAGTTTCAGAAATATGGCTAATAAATTTATTATTTTCAACTATTCTTTTAAAAATAGAATTCTTCAATCTGCCAACTAATGTTAAATTAACATTATATCCTTCTTTTATTAATTTTTTACAAGCTTTAATAGTAGTTATAACATTTTTATTTAAATCATCTACTCTACCAACGTAAATTAAATTAACATCATTTATACTATTTTTTTCTCTTATTTGTCCATTATCTAAATAATACTGATCTATTCCGTTTGGTAAAATAATGGATTTTTCCAATATTTTTTCCCTATCTTCAACCTTTACATATTTGTTTACCGTTAAGTCCCTATAGGTTGGGGATAAAAAAATAACCTTCTCTGCTTCATTTAAAATTTTTCTTGCTGTATTCCTTACAAAGGGATATAGTCTTAAAAATGTAAATAAATCCGTATTTCTAACTGCTACTATATATGGAATACCATAATCCTCTTTAATTTTCATAGAAATATATCCATTTGATACTAGGGAATGAGCATGAGTCATATAATATTTATTAAAGTCTATTTTATTTTGTATATCCTTATAGACTTTATTATGTTTTATATGAAACACTGCCCTATCCCATGGATGAAATGATTGAGAAACAATTAAATTATCCGGTATTTCTCTTTCTATTACAGTTTTTCTGGAACAAAAATATAAAATATCGTAATCTATTTTTTTGTAATCAAATTGATCAAATAAACTTTGATAAAGAGTTGAACCCATATAATAGGAACAAACTTCTAATACACTATTTCTCATTATTTTCCTCTATTAAATATCTGGCGTAAAATTTGGAACAATATATTTTAAATCATTTACTAACTCTATCTTATTATTATTGTGAATATCTTTTTCTAATTTTTCTAATCCCTTATTTAAAACTTCAACATCATGTTTATAAGGTTTTTCTATAAATATCTTTTCAAACTCTGTTTTACATGAGTTTTCTTTGTTTAAAAGCAATTCCTCATATAGTTTTTCACCAGGTCTAAGTCCAGTAAATTCTATTTTAATATCTTCATAAGGTACAAAACCAGATAACTCTATTAATTTTTCTGCTAAATCCAATATTTTTACAGGTTCTCCCATATCTAGAATAAATATTTCCCCACCTTTGGCAATAGCCCCTGCTTGCATAACTAATTGACAAGCCTCAGGTATAGTCATAAAATACCTAATTATATCTGGATGGGTAACTGTAACAGGTCCACCTTCTTTAATTTGATTTTTAAATAAAGGTATTACTGAACCATTTGAGCCTAGTACATTACCAAATCTTACTGCTACAAAGTCAGTTTCAGATTTTTCATTCATTGTTTGAACCATTATTTCACAAATACGTTTTGTACATCCCATAATAGAAGTAGGATTTACTGCCTTGTCTGTAGAAATATTTACAAATTTTTCTACTCCAAATTTGTCAGAACATTTTAAAAGATTTAATGTTCCAAAAATATTATTTTTAATTGCCGATACTGGTGAATCCTCCATTAAAGGAACATGTTTATGGGCTGCTGCATGAAAGACAACCTTTGGCTTATATTTATTAAATATATATTCCATTCTTTCTATTTCTCTAATATTGTCTATTAATACTTCTATTTGAGGTTTATCGTAAGCTCTTTTTATTTCATTTTGAATATCATATATATTATTTTCATAAATATCTACCATTACAAGTTTTTCTGGATTATATTTAATTATTTGTCTACATAGTTCTGAACCAATAGAACCTCCAGCACCAGTAACTAATATAACTTTATTTTCAATAAATTCCGATAATGAATCGGTATCAAGTTTAATTTCATCTCTTCCTAATAAATCTTCTATTTCTACTTCCCTTATAAGATTTAAATCGAAATTATCCTCTTCTATTACCTTATAATAGCCTGGTATAATCTTCGTTTTAACTTTTGTTTTATTAGCTATTTCCAGTATTTCTTTTTGTTGTACTTCCGGTATAGATGGCATAGCTACTATTATTTCATCTATTTTATAATCCCTTACAACTTTTGGAATGTCATGTCTTGTACCAACAACTGGAATACCTTTTATTATCTTATTCTTTTTTTCTGGATCATCATCTATAAACGCTACTGGAACAGAAGCTATTTCATGATGTTTTCTTAGTTCCATAAGAGCTAAAACCCCTGCTTCTCCTGCTCCTACTATTAAGGTTCTCTTTATTTGAGATGGAGATTTTTTACCTTTATTTGAAGCTTTACGCACCAGTACATCTCTAGCTCTTGAAAATAGTCTAACTCCGGAAATTAACACCGTTTCGAATAAAAGTGCCATAACATATATAGATCTTGGAATTTCCCTATCTATAAGTGTTATAAAAACTATTGCTGTTACAACAGTAGCAAAAATAACCGCTCCTATTACTTTTAAAAACTCTTCAATACTAGCATATCGCCACATGGTCTTATAAAGACCAAAAATATAGAATATTACTATCTGTAACAATGTTATATACAAAGCATATTTAAAATAACTATTTAAATATATATCTGGTGTTTTTCCATCAAAACGTAATATAAGTCCCAGTAAATAACTGAAATTTATTAATATAATATCTAATAATATTAATCCTAATGTTCTTAAATATCTCATAATTTACACTTCTTTTTCTTTTATAATTTTTTTATATATTTCATCAACATAGTTGAAATTATCTACAATATTAAACTTCTCTAATACATATTCCCTTGCTTTTTTTCCCATATTTTCCTGTAGCTCTTTATTATAATATAACTTTTCCAAAGCTTCGGCTATTTGTTCGGCATTTTTCGGTTCAACTACTAAACTGGTTTCTCCTGGTTTAGTCGCTTCTGGTAACCCTCCTACATTCGATACTATTGTAGGAATACCACAAGCTTGAGCCTCAACTGCAGCAACTCCAAAACTCTCCTGAGTAGAAGGAAAAACCGCAACATCCATTTTATTAAATGCCTCTACAACTTCTTCTTGATTTAAAAAGCCTAAAAATTCTACCTGATTTTCCAAATCCAATTCTTTAGTTAACCTCTTAAGATTTTCTTCTTCCTTACCTTTGCCACCTAATATTAGTTTAATATTTTCATTTTTAACCCTATCAACAAAAATTTTAAAACCCTTAATTAAATAATCTAAAGAATATTTTTCATAAAACGATTTTACTGTACCTACAGTAAAATCATCGTATCTGTTAACTTTTTTAGGAGCATAAGCATTAACATCTACCCCAAAATAAGTAACGAGTATATTCTTATTTGTGTATTTTAAAACCTCTTTTTTCATATCCTTTGAAGTGGACATAATATAATCTGCTGATTTTATATTATTCTTTAACATAAACTTATGTATAGCAGACCGGTTGGGAAAATCATAAACATCTGACCCCCAAAAAGACAAGATATATGGATGAATATTTAACATAGACGCTAATATCCCATAGCTTGTTGCATAATGTGCATGTATTATATCTGGATTTTCTTCCTTTATAATCTTTCTTACTTTTCCAATTTTTGTTGTATAGTTAAATAATTTACTAATATCACTTTTTAATATTAAATCTTTCATTCCGAAGGAATAGACTTTGCAACCCTCAATAACAGCATCCCCTAAAGAAATTACTATGATTTCATAGCCTTTACTTAAAAAGAAATCACACCATTTACGAGTATGGGCACTAGTTGCATCGGCAAGATAGCATATTTTCATATCTTTCTCCTATTTTCTAATCTATATATGATTATAACATACATAATTCTATGAAAAAATAGAAAAAGCTCTGTTACGCAACAGAGCTTCATTTACTAATCGGCGCTATATGGTAGCAATGCTACTTGTCTAGCTTTTTTTATTTCTTCAGTTACTGCTCTTTGATGCTTAGCACAACAACCAGTTACTCTTCGAGGAAGTATTTTTCCTCTTTCGCTAACAAATTTTTTTAAATTATTAACGTCTTTGTAATCTATGGTTTTGTTTTTATCAGCACAAAAAGCACAAACTTTTTTTCTAGGTCTATATCTTCTTTGCACTTAAAATCCTCCTATATTAAAACGGTATATCCTCATCATTTAATGGGAAGGCATCGTCACCTAACCCAAAATTATCATCACTAATATCTTGATTAAATCCTGCATTTTGATTATAGTTATTAACTTGATTAAATCCTGTATTCATACCTTGTCCTGCAGAAGGACTACTTCCAATAAATTCTACTCTTTCTGCAACAACGTCTGTTCTATAAACTCTATTGCCATCTTGACCTTCATAAGAACTTGTTTGTATTCTTCCTTGAATAGCAACTTGTCTTCCCTTGGACAAATAATTAGCAACTAGTTCTGCAGTTTTGCCCCAAGCTATACAACCAATAAAATCTGCTGTAGGTTGTCCTTTTTGTTCCATTTCCATTTTTTTGTCTCTAGATAAACCTCTATCAACTGCTAATGTAAATCTGCACATAGCTATTCCAGTTCCTGCAGTATATCTTAATTCAGGATCTCTTGTAAGTCTACCAATCAATATAACGTTATTCAAGTTAATACCTCCTATTATGCATCTTTTCTAACAAACATATAACGAATGATTGCATCAGATATTCTACTTCTTCTTTCTATCTCTGTAATCAACTCAGGATTAGCTTCAAATTCTACAATATAATAATATCCCTCTTTAATGTAGTTGATTTCATAAGCTAATTTTCTCTTACCCCAGTCTGAAATTTCAGAGATTTTACCGTTTGATTCTATAGTTTCTTTTATACGATCAAATGCTTGATTTCTAGCTTCATCTTCCAAATCTGGTTTAAATACTAAAACACCTTCGTATTTTCTCATTAAATACACCTCCTTCTGGTCTCTGGCTACTTTATGTAGCAAGGATTACCTAAGTATATTACCATATAAGAAATAATTTTACAAATAATTTTTTTATAATTGTCTATTCTTAATAATTAATGATATACTAAAAAATATACTATATGGAGGTATTTCATGAAACATAATTATATTCCAGAAATAACATCTAACCTTAGAACTCGTTCAGTTAAAGTTCCTAATGTCATTAGAAAATGTAGTGGTATTATCATCTTAAATAAAAGAATAAAATCCTTAATATTTTCTACAGATGTTGCTGTAATACAAAATAGTAATCCAGATGCCGTTATGGCAGTTTATCCCTTTACACCAACATTAACAATTACCCAAGCCTTACTTTCATCTTCTTTCACCCCTCTATTTGTAGGAGTAGGAGGAGGTTTAACTTCAGGTGAAAGGTCTTTAACTTTAGCCCTTCAAGCTGAATTACTTGGTGCCTATGGTGTTGTTGTAAACGCACCTATGCAAAATGAGACATTAGCTTTAATAGCTGAATCTTTAGATATTCCAATAGTAGCTACTATTGTTTCAGAAAACGATGACTTTGAAGGAAAGGCTAAGGCAGGAGCAAATATTTTTAATATTTCCGGTGGTAAAAACACAATAAATATAGTTAGAAAAGCCCGAAATATTTTTGGACCTGAATTTCCAATAATTGCTACTGGTGGAAAAACCGATGAACAAATTGAAGCCACAATAGATGCTGGTGCTAATGCTATTACATATACACCTCCATCTAGTGCAGAAATTTTTGCAGATGTTATGAAAAAATATAGGGAAGATAAAAAATAAACCCATCTTTATAAACTTAAAGAGCGTCTAAGATTATATCCTATAACCTTAGACGCTCTATTTATGGTCTTAATCAAAAGCATTTATTTTTGATTTATCTAAAAAATATTCTGGATATTTTTCAGAAAATAATCTATTCATTTTTTCTTTGTTAACATAAAAATAATCTACAGGATTTCCATTTGCATTATATTCCCTACCTGTTGTTCCTTCTAAGGTCATTGTTGTCATTTTAGATGAATCAAATTTTACTATCTGTAGTAAAATATCTCCAAAATTTCCTAGACTTAAGTTATGTTCTACATTATCTTTAAAAACCTTAAAAAGTTTTGGTATTTTAGGTAAATTAGATATTTTAGTAACTTCTTTTGCTAATTGTTTCAAAAAGTACTGTTGGTTTTCCATTCTTTCAAAATCAGATCCATTTTTTAAAACCTCCCTTGCCCTTAAAAAATACAAGGATTGTTTTTCATCTAGTACTGATTTCCCCTTAGGAATATAAACTCCTATTTCTGGTGCCTCTATAACCTGTGGAGAATCAACCTCAACTCCTCCTATTACTTCAACAAGCCTTAAGACTGCATTGTAATCTACACTCATAAAATAATCTATATCTAATCCTGTTAACTGTCTTACTGCTTTTAAAGCCCCAACTTTTCCATCATAAGCATGGGCTGCATTTATTTTTACATTACTTCCATTATAATTAACCTTTGTGTCCCTAGGAATTGATATTAAATCAATAGTTCCTTCATCAAAATTAACATTTACTAATATCATCGTATCTGTTCTTACATGTTCATCTTGTTGCTCTTCACTTACATCAGGGTTTTTATCTACTCCTAATAACAAAAACATCAGTTCATTATCAACTACTGGCTCTATTTCGTTTCCTTTTCCTAATTCCTCACCAGATATATCTACAGTAGTTGCTACTTGTAAATCTAAAACTTCCTTTATTATGTAAAACGCAGCTCCAAAAATAAGTAAACATGCGATAAATATTATAATTGATCTTTTCTTCATGATTCCTCCAATATGGTTTTTAAGATTCTTAAATATTATATCACTAGAAAAAAAAATAGCAAAAAGAATTTTTTTCAAAAAGCTAGTAATTTAAAGATTTATGATTTTTACAAATTCTACAATAATTCTACAATTAGGAAATAAAAAAAATAAACCCATGTTTAAGGGTTTATTAATTCTTTTAAATAGCCTGTAACTCTATACTCAACAGTTCTTAATTCTGAAATATTCTTCTTGCCTAGTAGGACCATTAATATTTTAGTCTTTTTTATTAGGGAGTCAACATAATCTTTAGCTGCATCGAATCCTCCATGCATTAAATAAAGTAAAATTTCTCCACTAATTGCTGTTAAATTTCCTCCTATAATTAAAGATTTTATAATATCTTGTGAGGTTTTTATTCCACCACTACTTACTAAAAATATATCGTCGGAAATATCTCTACACTCAATTAAGGCCTTAGCTGTTGGAATCCCCCATTCATATAAATCTGAATAATCCGAACTAAAATTTCTAATATCCTCTATTTCTATAAAATTAGTTCCACCTGCTCCTGCTACATCTATATATTTAACTCCAATATCCTTTAATTCCATAGCTACCTTTTTAGATATACCAAATCCTACTTCTTTAACTATAATTGGTTTATCATATACTTCTAAAAATTTAGAGATATTTTCTTTAATTCCTTTAAAGTTCCTGTCTCCTTCTTCCATAAATAACTCTTGAGCAACATTTAAATGAACCTGCATAGCATCTGCATTAATCATTTTACTAACTTCTAGAAAATTTTCTATAGGGGCGTTTGCAGATACATTCCCTATAACTATATTATCCATACCTATAATATCCCTAACTATTTCAAAAGAACTTCTACATTCCTCTTTTTCAATAGCAATAGTTTGAGAGCCAACTGCCATAGGAATATTAAATATTTTTGCAAGTCTTGCTAAATCCTCATTAATATCAGCTAATTCTTCCCCGCCACCTGTAATTGCATTAATCATAAGGGGAAAGCTAATATCTTTACCTAGAAATTTCATGCTTGTATCAATATCATCTAAATCCACTTCTGGTAGTGCATTATTTTCAATGTATATATCATCAAATAATGTTTCACCTTTATAATCGGATTTTAGATAATTTTCTATATGTTCTTTTTTCCTATCTAAACGCATTTAACCACCTAATTATAATTATAATTTTGTCTTCTTTCTATTGTACTCTCTGTATTATTAGATTTATATTTATCAACTTCTGATTTATCTAAAAAATATTCTGGGTATTTTCCTGAAAATAATTTATTCATTTTCTTCTCATCAACATAAAAATAAGATACCCTTCCTCCATTAGCATTGTTTTCATAGCCATCAGTACCTTCTAGTGTTTGAGTTGTCATTTTTGAAGCATCGAATTTAGCTGCCTGTAGTGCAATATTTCCTAAACTTCCCAATTCTATATTTGTTGTAACATTATCCTTATATACTTCTAATAATTCCGGTATTTTTAAAAGGTTAGAGGGTTTAGTTACTTCTTTTACAAGTTGTTTTAAAAAATATTGTTGATTTTTCATACGTTCAAGGTCCGATCCGTTTTTCAAAACTTGTCTAGCTCTAAGAAAATACAAAGACTGATTTTCATCTAAAACAGATTTCCCTTTTGGTATGTAAACGTTAATTTCTGGAGCACTAATTTCCTGTGGCGAATCGACTTCTACTCCACCAATTACCTCTACAAGTCTTAAAACAGCATCATAATCTACACTCATATAATAATCTATATCAAGTCCTGTTAACTTTCTAACGCTTCTTAAGGTTCCCTCAATACCGCCATATGAGTGAGCTTCTCCTAATTTTATCGTACTTCCTTTGTAGGTGATTTTTGTATCTCGTGGTAAGGAAATAAGGTCTATTGTACCTTTGTCAAAATTCACATTTGTAAGTATCATGGTGTCAGTTCTTACTCTTACATCCTGTGCTTCACCAACTTCATCAATGTTTTTATCTACACCTACTAATAAAAACATTAGCTCCCCATCTAGAACTGACTCTATTTTATTTCCTTCTCCTAATACCTCTCCATCTATATTAATAGTAGATTTGGCTTTTAAATCTAAAACTTCATCTATTACATACCATGTACCACCAAAAATCAGTAGAGACACAAAAAAAATCACTATCGACCTAATTTTCATTTTTCCTCCAAGGGTGTATAAATAATTAATAAATATTATATCATGAAATATATAATATCAAAATTTCAATATAAAAATAATAGGAAAATCACATTATTTGTAATTTTCCTATTATAAATATTTTTAGTTAACTAGTTGTTGCTCTTTTAGAATTTCCTTAGCTTGAGAAAGCATTAATTTAACTCTATTAACTTGATTTACCTCACTAGCACCTGGGTCATAGTCAATAGGTATAATATTTGCTTGAGGATATAGTTGTCTTATTTTTTTAATAACACCTTTACCTGTAATATGATTTGGCAAACAACCAAAAGGTTGAATACACACTATATTATTGGCTCCATCTTCAATTAATTCTATCATCTCTGCAGTTAACAGCCAGCCTTCTCCATACTGATTGCCAAGGGAAACTACTTTCTCAGCATTTTTTTCTAAATCAGTTATAAATAAAGGAGCACTATATTTAGATTTTTTTAATTCCTCTCTTACAAAATTCCTATAATATTCTATGAATTTCACCCCTGCACCTGACACAATACTACCTATTTTCCCCTTAGAAAGTAAGGTGTTCTTATGATGTGCATTTCTTAAACAATACATAAGAAAGTCCATAAGGTCCGGTAAAACTACTTCTGTACCTTCTGACTCCAATATTTTCTGTAAATTATTATTTGCTTCAGGTAAATATTTAACTAAAATTTCTCCAACAATTCCAACCTTTGGAATGACTTTATTTTCCACTTCAATGTTTGAAAAATCGGAAATAATCTGTTTAACATTGTTTTTAAATACTGAAATCTTATTAGTTTGAATGTCTTTTCTACATTTTTCAATCCAATATTTTTTTAAATTATCAGTTTCATTTTTATTAACTTCATAAGGTCTTGTTGCATTTGATACCCTCATTATTAAATCGCCATATAGTACAGCTATTATTAATTTATGTCCTAGAGTTAAAGTAATGTTAAAACCAGGGTTAGTTTCTATGCCCTGTGCCGATAAAGCTATAACAGGAATATTTGGGTAACCTGCTTCTGCTAATGCTTTTCTAATAAATCCTACATAGTTTGAAGCTCTACAAGCCCCTCCTGTTTGAGTCATTAAAAGTGAAATGTTATCATTGTCGTACCTTCCAGACTCAACTGCCTCCATCATTTGTCCTACGACTGTAATTGACGGATAACAGGAATCATTGTTTACATATTTTAAACCCTCATCTATAACCTTGGAGTCTACAGTTTTTAAAAACTCAAATTTATATCCTTCAGCTTCTAAGGCAGCCTGCATTATTTCAAAATGATCTGGAGCCATTTGTGGTGCTAGAATAGTATGTTTCTTCTTCATTTCCTTTGTAAAAGAAACCTTCTTTGGCACTTGGATGTTTTTAGGTTTTACAAACTTTCTATCTTTTAAAGCTTGAGTTAAAGACCTTAATCTAATTTTAATAGCTCCTAAATTAGAAACTTCATCTATTTTTATTACAGTATATATTTTTCCATAGGATTTTAGAATTTCATTTACTTGGTCTGTTGTTACTGCATCTATTCCACAACCAAAGGAATTTAATTGTACTAACTCTAAATCTTCCCTTTCTCCAACAACTTTTGCTGCCCTATAAAGTCTAGAATGGTATACCCATTGGTCTAAAACCCTTAATTCTCCGTCTATATCATCATCGTAAGTAAGAATACTATCTTCTGACAAAACTCCCCATCCTAATGATAATATCAATTCAGGAATTCCATGATTTATACCTGGATCAATATGGTATGGTCTACCAGCAAGAACTATTGCCTTTAAGTTGTTTTCCTTTAAATACTCCTGAGTTCTTCTACCTTCTTCTTTAACGTCCATTCTAAATTTTTCAAGCTCATCCCAAGCCTTATCTACAGCATTACTTATATTTTTAGCTTCTAGATTTTCATCTTCTAGTTCCTCTATTAATCTTTTAGCCAATCTTTTTTTGTCTTGTAAAGATAAAAATGGATTTTTAAATTTTATATTTTTATTTACTAGATTTTCTAAATTATTTTTTATTACTTCAGGATAACCAGTTACTACCGGACAGTTAATATTATTATCTACATTTTTATATTCCTGTTTTTCGTAGAAAATTGAAGGGTAAAAAATCAAATCTACATCTTTTTCTATTAACTCTTCAATATGACCATGTACCATTTTAGCCGGATAACAAGCTGTTTCACTTGTAATAGAGTCAATTCCCCTTTCATACATCTCCCTACTGGAAGGTCCTGACAAAATAACTTCATAACCTAGTGATGTAAAAAATGTATGCCAGAAAGGATAATTTTCATACATATTTAGTACTCTCGGAATTCCAACCTTACCTTTAATAGCTTTTTCTTCAGGTAAACTTTCATAATAATTAAATAATCTATTATACTTGTATTCGTAAAGGTTAGGTAATTTATCATTTTCAGAAATTCTAATACCAGCTCCACGTTCACATCTATTACCTGTTATATATTTTTTTCCATTTGAAAAAATATTAATACTTAAGGCACATTGATTACTACAGAGTTTACAATTTGTTTGTTTTTGCGTATAGGAAAAATTATTTATAAATTCCTCATCAGCTAAAGTTGAAACTCCTGTAGATTTTTCCTTGGCTATTAAGGCCATTCCCATTGCTCCCATTAAACCGGCAATATTAGGCCTTGTTGGAACCCTACCTGTAACTTTTTCAAAAGCCCTTAAAATAGCATCACCATAAAATGTTCCACCTTGAACAACAATGTTTTTACCGAGTTTTTTAGGGTCTCTTACTTTTATTACCTTTTGAATGGCATTTTTAATTACTGAATAGCATAGTCCAGCTGCAATATCAGCTACAGTAGCCCCTTCTTTTTGTGCTTGTTTTACCTTGGAGTTCATAAATACAGTACATCTTGAACCAAGATCTACCGGATGTTTAGATTTTAAGGCCTCATTTTGAAATTCCTCAACAGTTAATCCTAAAGATTTTGCAAATGTTTCAATAAATGAGCCACAACCTGATGAACACGCTTCATTTAATTGTATAGAATCTATTATTCCATCAGTAATATGCATTGCTTTCATGTCTTGACCACCAATGTCAAGAATAAAATCAACATCTTTGTCGAAAAATTTTGCTGCTCTATAATGAGCGATGGTTTCCACTTCACCAACATCAACACCAATAGCCGCTTTTATAAAATCCTCCCCATAACCAGTTATACCGGAAGATACAATTCTAGCCTTGCTATTTAATTTTCCATATATATCCTTTAAAACTTCAATTACCAATTCTAAAGGCTTACCTAGGTTGTTAGCATAGTGAGTGTATAAAATATTATTATCCTCATCTATTAAAACAACTTTAGATGTTGTTGAACCTGCATCTATTCCTAAATAACAATTACCTTCATAAGTACTTAAATCAGCATATTTTTCCTTTTCATTTTTATGAATTTCCTTAAAGTCTTTTAATTCTTCTTCGTTTTCAAATAAGGGTTCAAGTATATTTTCAGTGTCTATTTCTACTTCAACCTTTTCATTTATTTTATTTATAATAGCTTTAAATGGAACTGACTCTAACTCCTTTGATGCAATTGCAGCTCCAATAGCTACAAACACTTGAGAGTTTTCTGGAACAATAAAATTATTTTCCTCTTCTCCTAAGGTTTCCTTAAAGCGTTCAGCTAACTCAGACAAGAAATGTAGCGGTCCACCTAGTAAAGCAATGTTACCTCGAATTGGTCTACCACATGCTAAGTTAGATATTGTTTGATTAACTACTGATTGAAATACAGAAACAGCAATATCCTCTTTAGAAGCTCCCTGATTTATTAATGCCTGTATATCGGTTTTTGCAAAAACTCCACATCTAGAGGCAATTGGAAAAACTTTTTTATAGTTTTTTGCCAATTCATTTAAGCCTGCAGCATCTGTTTCAATTAAAGAAGCCATTTGATCAATAAAAGCTCCCGTTCCACCAGCACATATTGAGTTCATTCTTTGTTCAACACTACCGCTAATATAGGTGATTTTACTGTCTTCTCCACCTAATTCAATAGCAACGTCCGTTTCCGGAATTAAGGTTCTAATAGCTGTAGTCCCTGAAACTACTTCCTGAATAAAGTTCATATTCCAGTATTTTTCAACAAACATTCCACCGGAACCAGTTACCATAATAGTTACATCTTCATTTTCAAACTGCTTATATGCATCTGTTAATACATTTTTAACAGTTTCTTCAACATTTGACTTATGTCTTTTGTAAACACTATATTTTAAATTATTATCCTTATCTATAATGACGAGCTTAACAGTAGTTGAGCCCACGTCTAAACCCATATGCAATTCCATTTAACCCCTCCTGTCAACAAGTTAATAATTATAATTTATACCTTGTACAATATTCTTAATTTTTAACTTTTTTTGTATTAATCCAATTACCGACAATTTATCTGCTGACCATTTTGGCAAATACAATTGTGTTTTATCTGCATCTCCTGTTAAACGATGCACTACATAATTCTTTGGTATTAAACTAATTGCCCTACATACCATGTCTGTATATTCATCTTTACTAATAATTTTAAAGTTATTTTCTAAATAATATTTATATAAATCCGAATTTTTTTGAATATATAGACTATGAAATTTAACTCCCCAAAGATTCATCTTAGAAATAAAGTCTACACTATTAACCCAATCCTCTACATTTTCATTGGGTAAACCAAATATTAAATGGCTTACAACCTTTATTCCTGCACTATTTAATCTTCCTACAGCATCTATGAAAACAGAATTATCATACCCTCGTCTTATTAGGTTTGCTGTTTTAGCATTACTTGTTTGAAATCCAAGTTCTACCCACAACTCATATTTTTCATTAATTTCCTTTAATAGATCAATTACTTTATCATCTATACAATCGGGACGAGTCGCTATTGCTAATCCTATTATTGTATCACAATTTAATGCTTCATAATATTTATTTTCTAAATTTTCTATTTTATCGAAGGTATTAGTAAAACTTTGAAAATATGCAATATATTTATTTGCTTTATTTTTATGTTTAAGAAAGTTTTTTTGCCTTACTATTTGTTCTCTTATACTAAGACTAGAATCTTCTCCAAATTCACCAGAACCTAAATCACTACAAAATAAGCAGCCCTTTAAACCATTAATCCTATTAGGGCAAGTAAAACCTCCATTTACAGATAGTTTTAAAATTTTATAACCATATTTTTCCTTAAAATAGTCCGATAGTGTATAGTACCTATTCATTTTTTCTCCATCTAGATAATTTTTGTAGGATATTACAATAAATAGAAAAAATCTTACTTAATTACCCTTGTTTCTCATTCTTAATTTTTTAAAAAAATCCTGTATAATTAACAGACATTCTTCTTCCATTATCCCACCAAGAATTTCTACTTTATGATTTAATTCTTTCCTAGTAGGTAGATTTTCAATAGAACCACAATAGCCCCTTTTGTAATCATAGGCTCCAAAAACAAGTCTGTCTATTCTAGAGTAAACTAAGGCCCCTGAACACATTGCACAAGGTTCCAATGTAACATATAGAGTACAGCCATGAAGTCTCCAACTATTAATTTTCTTAGCAGCGCTTTCAATAGCAATTAACTCTGCATGTTTTAAAGGGTTATTTTTACTTTCTACTAAATTATGCCCCCTACCGATAATTTTATTTTCCTTAACTACTACGCATCCTACAGGGATTTCTTCTTTATTCCTGGCTTTCATCGCTTCTTTTATGGCTTCCCTCATATAGTAGAAATCATCTATTTTTTTATCCATAATTATATAATAACATAAAATTATTAAACTATTCTTAATTATACCCAATAAGTATTATGTTTTATTTTAGAAAATACACAATTATATATAAAATTTGTCAACTATTTTATGTGACTTATTCGGTTGTTTATATATTTCTTATATGATATTCTAAATATGAAAATAATATTATGGAGGTAGTTACACGCATGTCTGAGGAAGTTTTTAGCACTAGCCCACTAGGAGAATTGGGATTAATTGTTATGAAAAATATTTGGGATTTTGGAGAGAAAGTAGATGCCGAATTAAAGAGAAGATATAATATTGATGATCCAGATTTCACTTTCAAAGTAGATATTACGGAAACTCGTTTTTCTAACGGTGAAGCTAAAGTTCAAATTAATGAATCTGTAAGAGGTAAAGATGTATTTATTTTATCTGATATTGGTAATTATGGAGTTACTTATAAAATGTTTGGCTCTGAAAACAGAATGGCTCCAGATGAACACTTTGCAGATATTAAAAGAGTAATTTCTGCTATAAATGGTAAGGCTAAAAGAATTAATGTAGTTATGCCTTTAATGTATGGTAGTCGTCAACACAGAAGAAAGGCTAGAGAATCTCTAGATTGTGCAATGGCTTTACATGAACTTGAAGATATGGGTGTAAACGGAATTTATACATTTGATGTACATGATCCAAATGTACAAAATGCTATTCCACTATTATCTTTTGAAAATATTTATCCTACTGCTGAAATAGTAAAGGATTTTTTATGCAGGGAAAATATATCCGATGAAGAATTGGATAATAAAAATATTATCATTATAAGTCCTGATACAGGCGCCATGGATAGAGCTGTTTATTATTCAAATGTATTACAACAAGATATTGGTCTTTTTTATAAAAGAAGGGACTATAGTCGAATTGTAAACGGAAAAAACCCTATTGTTGAACATAAATATATAGGTAAGGATGTTGAAGGAAAAGATATTTTAATAGTAGATGATATGATAGCTTCAGGAGAATCGGTTTTAGATATTGCTGAACAATTAAAAGCTCAAAAAGCCAGAAGAGTTTATGCAGCAGTAAGTTTTGCCTTATTTACTGAAGGACCTAGTAAATTTGATGAATATTATGAAAAAGGATTACTAGATGCTGTATATTCAACAAACCTTACTTATGTTCCTGAATCAATTAAATCTAAACCTTGGTATAGACATGTTGATATGTCGAAACTTTTAGGTAAATTTATCTACAATATAAATTTAGATATATCCCTTAGCTCACTACTAGATAAAACTAGAGGAATAAGAAGAATTGTAAGAAAGAAAAGTTAGTAAAAACTGCTTAATTGCAGTTTTTTTAGCTCTATAATTTATAGTGTTAATGGAAATTAATCCATTGACACTATTTTTTATTGCTCACATATAAATATATATTGTTAATTAATGTCCTTATTATTTTCAATGTTCTATGTTAAGTATGATATATTATTAATAATTATTGCATTTTACTTTATTCAGATATATAATTGAGTCGTAAACATAAACAACTTTCAATGTACTAGGAGGAAAAAATGAAAGATTATTTCAATTTAACTGGAAGAGTTGCTCTAATAACTGGCGCTTCTAGCGGATTAGGAGTTCAATTTGCCAATGCACTAGGTAATCAAGGAGCAAAACTTGCTTTAATAGCAAGAAGGGCTGAAAAATTGGAAGGAGTAAAAAAAGATTTAGAGTCAAAGGGCTATGAAGTATTTGTTCAAACTTGTGATGTTACTAAAACAGAGGACATAAAAAACGCAGTATCTAATATAGAAAAACACTATGGAAAAATAGATATATTAGTAAATAATGCCGGTTTAGGTTTAGGTGAACCTGCCGATACTATGAGCGATGAAGTTTGGGAAAAAATGATGAGAACAAATATTGATGGTGTTTATAAAGTAGCTCGAGAAGTTGGTAAAATAATGAAGAAAAACCATTATGGACGTATTATAAACCTAGGTTCTATTCATTCTAGAGTTGCTATGCCTCATTCAAATATGATGACTGCATATGCTACAACAAAAGGAGCTGTCTTTATGATGACAAAAGCCCTTGCTAATGAATGGGCTAAAGAAGGCATTACAGTAAATGCAATTGGACCAGCATATTTTGAATCTGAAATGACTAAAGATGTATTGTCCAATGATGCTTTTGATACAGTAGTCGGAACATATTGTCCTATGGGAAGAACAGGCTCTAAAGGAGAATTAGACACAGCAGTAATCTATTTTGCATCTGAATTTTCATCTTATACAACTGGACAATTACTTAATGTTGACGGTGGTTGGACTGCTATATAATATTACATTAAAAAAGTAGACATATTAATATGCCTACTTTTTTTCAATTAGTCTTAAAATGCGTCTTCAACTTTCCATTCTTTCCATACATTACCAACTAATCCAGTACCTGGTTTTAAGGTTTTCTTGCCTGGTTGCCAACCTGAAGGAGTAACTTCTCCACCACCAGTTTTTCTTACTAATTGGTAAGCTTGAATTTGTCTTAAAGCTTCTGAAACATTTCTTCCTACTGGAGGAGTTAATACTTCAAATGCTTGAATATTTCCATCTGGATCTATAATAAATCTACCTCTAGTGTCTACTCCACCTTCTTCATCATAAACACCGTACATTTTACCTATAGCTCCACCTTGGTCAGATAGCATTGGGAATGGAATATCTTTTCCAACCATTTTTGATAACTCTTGATCGTTCCATACCTTGTGTACAAATGTTGAGTCAACACTCATTGAAAGTACTTGTACATCTAAATCTTTAAACTCGTCATTTTTTGCAGCAACTGCTGACACTTCAGTCGCTCAGACAAAAGTAAAGTCTCCTGGATAGAAACATAATAGTACCCATTTTCCTCTATAATCCTCTAAACTTACTTCTGTCATTTCACCATTGTAAAATGCTGGTGCTGTAAATAATGGTGCTGGTTTACCAACTTTAATCATGCTTTGTTCCTCCTTAATATTTTCTTCTACAATTAATTCTTTTTTCTCCTCTACTGGAGCATTCTTTAATGTAGGTCTTCCACAACCTGCTGTCATGTTGAAGATACCTCCTTAATTATAACTATTTTATAATGTATGTATTTTTGTAACTATTACAATTCCATACAAAATATATATAACCTTTTTAAATGAATTTAAACATATTTATTCAGTTTTTTGAATATATTTAAATATCTTTGCATTTATTTATATTTTAAATTAATAGTAACTCCTACTAACTTATTTGATTATTTATAATTTTACATAAAAAAAGTAGGTAACTTACCTACTTTAAAAAACTATATTCTACCTATACAAATTATCAATTTCTTCAACTGCTTCTTTTTCCAATAGTATTCTTTCATAGGTTTTTTTAATATCTTTAAATAAATCTTCATTATTTAATTCATAAGTATACTCTTTGCCATTTTCAAGTAAAATTACGAATTTATTTTCTCCTAATTCTGAGTCTAGGACCTCCTTAGATATTAATAATTCAATATTACCTTTATTTATGCCAACGGGTTTTACTAATTTAACAGTATCTGGAAATATCCTTTCTTCCTTTAGTTTATTTAAACATTTTTCAAAATCTATTATGTCCTTATTTTCATAACTTTCTAAAGCTACATAACCATTTCTTAAACATAAACTATAAAATTTAATTAGTATTTTCTCATCTTTTACTTCTACAACTTCAGTACTATTATTTTTAATACTATCCATAGATTTATTATAGAAATCCTGTATCTTATTTACTAATTTACTATCTGTATTCAAATAGTAATCTTTATACATATTTTTTTCCTTAACTCTTATATGCATTTTATTCTTAGAAGGATTATCAAAAGAAAGTATAATATCTCCACTTTGAAAATTGTGTTCCCTTATACATTCACATGATTCTTCAGCTTTTTCCTTTTTTAATTCTTCAATTATATGATTAAAATCCTCTTCTATTCCATTATACTTTACAATAAAATACTCATCACTATTGTCCCTATTCCAATATTTAAAATTAATATCTTCTATCTTATTATTATTAACATTATCACTAATACTATCATTTCCGGTTATTCCATCCCTACAACTAACTAATACTACAAAAAAGAACATTGTTAAAACCAGCAAGGACAATTTTTTCATACTTCCCCCCCTTTATAATAGAAACCTTTTTCTAAGGTCTTTTGTGACAGTATAAAAAGGAATTTTTCAATATATAAGTGTTAAGCAGGTCTACCACTTAAATAACCTAGAACTCTTATATTATTTCAAAAGACCTATGACCACATTGCCTCCATATTTTAAAAATGCTAAAATTAATATATTATAAAAATTCATATATACTAATTTATATATACTTATTATAATAAAGAATTAAAAATAATGAGGTATAACTATGGCTTTAACTTCCTATAATTTAAAATTACTAAAATATTTACAGGAAAATAATTCTGTTCATATAAATAAAATTTCTAAACATTTTAATAAAAATACTGCTACTATTAGAAAAAACATTTATCACTTAAATAAATATCTTCCTAAAAATAAATCCCTTATAATAAAAAATGGATATATTTTACATAGTCTGAGTTACAACAATGTTAATGACTTTATTAAAGAATTAAATATGAATAATTACTCTTTAAATAAATATGAACGTATTCACTATATAATTATTAAGACCTTCTTCTATGAAAACATAAATTTAACAAGAGTTTATGAAGATTTAGGTCTTTCCTTAACAACAAAGAAAAAAGATACAAAATTTTTAAAAGAATATCTTGAAGAAAAAGAACTTAGTGTGAAAATTATCCATAAAAAAGGCATAACTATTGTAGGAAATGAACTTAAATTTAGAATACTAGTAATGCAAATTCTAATTCCATTATTTGAAATTGATGAAAATTATAATATTTTACCAAGAAAAGCCAATACGCCTTTAGATAACCTAATAGTTGAAATATTATTAAACAATTATAAGGATGTTAAAAAATTTAGTCAAATATATTTAACCGAATTTTTAAATAAATACTCTCGTAATTTAACCTATTCATCTAAAAAGTTTCTATTGATTTATACTGCTGTTGCAATTTTAAGAAAAGGTAATAATAAAATTAATACTTTTTATAATATACAATTAAGCTCTCTAAATCTAAACTATTTTTTAGATACATATGAAAATGCAGCCCTTAATCAAATTACAACAATGTTGGATTTTTATCCTTCTTTAGAATTTCCTACAAATAAACTATTAGACACTGAAGTTAATAATTTCTTAACTAAGATACAAAATAATATTAAAACTATTTTATATACACGTAATGAAATAAAAAAAGAAATTTATAATTATCTATATAAGGAGATTGTTTCTAAAACTTATAATTACTCCTTTAAAGATAAATTAGTTAAGGATACACATTTTAAATTTTTTGTTTTGTACAATCTAGTTAAAAAATACTCTTCAGAAATTGAAGAAAGTTTTAATGTAAACTTTGACGATGAACAATATTTAACAATTACCCTAATATTAAGAAAATGGATTAATAAGAATAAAGTATTTGGGCATAATATGAAAAAAATTATAATAGTTACAAATACTTACTTTGAGCGAATACAATATTTTATTGAAGCCCTTAAGAATAAGGTAGAAGTTGAAATTATAAAAATTTTTGATATTAATGAAATTAATTTAATTAAAAATATTGAATTTGATTATATTATTACTTTTTCTGATAGAATACATGATATTGTCACCAGCCTTAATTATAACTCAATAAAAATGGAATATTTTTTCAATGATAGTGATATAAATAAATTAATCGATTTAGGCTTTTCTAGAACAAATTTTAAATTTCTAAAATCAGATTTTTCTAAAAAACTTGCAAATAAATCAACTAATGAAATTGAGAAAATATTATCAGATGAATACGATGATTTTTTTATCTAAAATGCCATACATATATTAAACACATAAAACAAAGATGATACCTAAAAAATATAGATAGTATCATCTTTATTTGCTCGTATATTGTTTTCTACATATTAATTATAAAAGTTTTCAAGTTCAATTAGCATTCAATTCCCTTACAATAGCACTTAATTACATTAAAATCGCTATCCAAGGCTATAATATCAGCATCTTTTCCTATTTCTATAGTTCCCTTTTTATCATCAACACCTATATATTTTGCTGGATTTAAACTAGTAATTTTACTTAAAGATACTAAGTCCATTTTGGTATGCTTTAACATATTCTTTACAGACTCCTCATAGCTTACCTCTAAATTCTTCACAGCTTCATAATCATCTGGATTAATATACTCTACTTGTCCAGAATCTTTTGTGATTTTTAATTTACCATTATCCGGCTCGAATTTTTCTCCCCTAATATAATGATAAAATGGTTTTTGTGTTTTTGCTATTCCTTGACAATCTGTAGTTAAATACACTTTATCATCTGTCTTTAACCTGTAAACAAAATCAAAAGCCTCATGTTTTACAGTCATACCTGTTTGTTTTGCAAATTCACAATATAAATCATCAAAATACAAGGCTGCACCAACTACGCTTAATTCTCTGTGATGAAATGCCTTCATACCACTAAACATATGAGTTACTCCACCTAAGCCGTATTCTTTTAATTCTTTTATACATTCAAAAGATGCTCCACTATGGCCTATAGAATTTTGTATTTTTCTTTCCTTATTATATTGAATAAGTTCCTTTGCTTTGTTTAGTTCAGGTGCCAAGGTCATAAGTTTAATCATTGATTTATCATCTTGCAAGTTATAAAACTTCTCCATTAAATTTATGTCCGGGTCAATACAGTGCTCCTCTTCTTGCAAACCCTTATATTCTTTTGAAATAAACGGTCCTTCCATATGAATTCCTAAAAGCTCCGCCCCTTCTTTCTGATTAAGATAAACAGTATTAGCTGCCTTAATAGATCTACAAGTTTCCTCTATAGAATCAGCTCCTGTTGTAGCTAGGAAAGATGTAACTCCGCTTCTAGGTAAATATTTTTGCATTTTCCAAATAGATTCTGGAGTTTTTTCCATCCAAAAAGAACCAGTTGCCCAACCATGTATATGGATATCTATATAACCAGGCATAATTATTAGATTACTGTAATCAATAAATTCTGAATCACAAGATTTATCTATACTTACAATTTTCCCGTCTTCTATTTTTATATAAGCTTCTATTATCCCATCTAAAGTACAAACTTGTTTTGAATATATTATCATTAAAATACCTCTCTAATTCTTAGATAATTTGAATATAGATAAATAGTCTATTTCATTTTAGATTTTAATTCTAAAGATTTATCCTTTGCTTTTTTTGCCATTTCCTTAGCAATTTCAGGTCCCTCTCCTATATAATTTACCGGATTTGTTAGTTCTTCTATTTCTTCTTCTTTAAACATACTAGAAATAGTTTTATCTTCTTTCAATACGGTTAAATAATCTTTACCATCTATCTCTGTTTGCATAGCTTTTTCATACATTAATTCATGGGCTTTATCTTTGCCTATTTTTTTAGCTACTTCCATCATAATATATTCACTATTATCAAGACCTTTATTAATTTCTGCATTTATTTTCATCTTATCTTTTTTAATATCTATAGTCCTAGTTAATTCTTCTGCCCTAATTATTACTTCTGCTGCTAATTCAACAGCTTCTTCCAACAAACCATCAAATAACATATATGAACTACTATCACCTTCAAACATTCTAATACTAGAATAATATCCTAAAGATGCTATAGAATAAAGTTTCTGAGAATTAGCAATAATGCCTTTTGATAGTTTTGGATTTATTTTTTGTGGCATTGTTGAACTGCCAACAGTTCCTGGTGTAAAGGCCTCACTTACTTCTCCTATTTCCTCTAGTCCAGTATAGTATGTTTCCTCTGCCATTTTATGAAAAGTATTACATAACATAGCTAAATTATTAATAAATTCTATTTTATGTAAACACATATTTCTAGATGGAACTTCCATAGAATACATACCTAAATCTTTTGCAACCAAATCTTGTACTTTTCTACCTAATTTTCCTGTTGCATTAAAACTCCCTACAGCTCCTCCCATCATTACCTGGTAAATTCTTTTTTCACTTTCTTCTATTCTATTTAAACTTGAAATTAACTCACTTATCCATACAGATACTTTATAACCATATGTTATAGGAATTGCATGTTTACCATGAGTCCTTCCAGGCATAACTGTAAAAGCATTGTTCTCTGCTAGAATAGACAAGTTATTAAGAATATCTGAAATAAAATCTTTCATTACCTCCATCACTTCTTTAAGGATGTATAATTGCCCTGTTTGTTGTATATTCTGAGTTGTTACGCCATAATGAACATATTTTCCACCAACATCATTACAAGCTTTAACTAAAACCTTTAAAAAGGGTACAAACCCATGTCCTATTCTTTCTTTAATTTTATACATTTCTTCAAAATCTATATTTTCAATTTTACAAGAATCCTGTATGTTATTAGCTGCTTCCTTAGGTATAAATCCAACTTCTCCTTGTGCTTTTGCTAAAGCAGATTCAATTTTTAGCCAAGACTCCACTTTAGATTCTTCTGTTAATAATTTCTTAATTCCTCTATCATCAAGTTTACTTTTAGAATCATATAACGCTCTCATAGATACTCCTCGTAGTTTATATTTTATCTTCCATTGCTAATCTAACAAATTCTACATGTGGTCCAAAAACTACATGAATATGGTTTTCTTTAGGGAAGAAAATTCCTGCACAGCCTGAATCTTTTAGGCCTTTTTCATTAACTAATTTAGGATTTTTTAAATCGATTCTCAATCTTGAAATACAATTTTCCAAACTTAATATATTTTCTTTTCCACCTAAACCTTCTATTGTAATATCTGCAATTTTTTCCCAATTTTTATCTTTTATTAATACACTACTAGCTTCATTAACTTCAAAAGATTCACGTCCTGGAGTTTCTAATGCAAATTTTAAAATAAACCATTTAAAAACAAAATAGAAAACTACAAAATTTACTGCTCCTAACAATATTAGGTTTATCCAATTGGTATTTTCATATAAAAGTCCAAAAATACCAAAATCAAAAATAGTTCCTCGTATATATCCAATAGATATGTTTAAAAGCTGATATGGAATAGTCATTATTCCAGATATAATACAGTACACTATAAATAATGCAGGTGAAATGAATAGAAAAGTAAATTCCAATGGTTCTGTAACATTTCCTAAAAATGCTGTTAATACACAGGTTAAAATAACTCCTTTAGCTATTTTTTTATTTTTTGTAAATGCTGTTTTATACATAGCTAAGCCTATAGCTGGAACTCTAAATAATGTTGTAAGCATTTGAGCTCCTCCTAAATAACTTGTTAACTTTGGCATATATTGAGACCAAGCAGGGTCTGAAGGGCCTAAATTAAATAATATTTCATTTATTGCTGGTAAAATTCCTACATATTCTACACCATTAATAATGTAGAGTCCCCCAGCCTCAGTAAATCGTACTATAGAAGACAAAACATGGTGTAGACCAAAAGGAATTAATGCCCTATTAAGTGCATAAAATATACCACTTCCTATATATGGAGTCATAAATATAAAAGATATACTTATTAAAAATCTAGTTAATAAATCCCATATAATTGGTACTACAAATCCAATTGGTATCATTGCAGCAATTGTAATAATAGGTATAGATTTTTTTCCTCCAAAAAAGGCAAATGCTAAAGGAAGTTCCAAATTATAAAATCTATTAGCGACCTTTGCCGCTACTAAACCACAAATAATACCACCCATTGCTTCTATTTTAAGAGTTTGAATTCCTAATACCATTCCTTGACCAACTTGTGCCATTGTCTCAGGTTCTGCAAGATTACCAGTTATTGTTAAGAATATATTCATTACCTGATTTAAGGTTAAATAACCTGCAACAGATGCAAATACAGCAATTCCTTTTTCTTTTTTAGCAACACCTTGGGCAACTCCCATAGCAAAAAGCAAAGGTATATTGTTAAATACAATACTTGTAATCGATTGTAAACTCTTTATAATTAATTGAAGCGTTTCATTTCCTATTAAAGGAAATTTTTCTAGCATATATGGTTGGGAAAGAGCACTACAAATTCCCATTATCATTCCAACAGGTGCTAATACCGCAATTGGTAGAAGAAGAGAACGACCAAATGTTTGTATACCGTCTTTCCAACTCGAATTTTTTTTCTTTTTCATGTCTCTATCCTTTCGTTATTTATTAAAAATTTCCTTCATGAAGTAACTTAATTATCATATTTATTAAAAAGTTCTTCAAGGTATTAATTATATAAAATATTTTCGCATTTAGTTGCCCCTAAAAACCTAATCTAATTATACAATTTCCTTTATACATGGTAATATTAATAATTGAAAGATTTTATAAAAATATAAGGAAGGTGATTAGATGAAATTATTTGCATTTGATTTAGACGGAACACTACTATCTGACTCTAAGGAAATTACAGAAAATTCTTTAAAAACAATAAATAGAATTGTTCAACTTGGATATAAATGGGTAATTGTAACAGGTAGAAACTATGATTTAGTTAAACCTATTTTAGAACAGTATAATTTAAGTTGTGATTTAATTTTAAATAATGGACACCAGTATATAGATTCTAATAACAAGGAAGTTAAGCGAATACCTATTAAAAGTGAAACACTAAAGGAAACTTTACCAATTCTCTTAAAAGATAAAAATCATACTACTATATTTACTAACAAAGAAAAATATATTTTTACCGATAAAGAATCCTATTTTAAAGAACATGTAAAAATTTTAACTACTATTAACAATAACCATTATTTAAGTTCAAACGAAAATCTTAACTACTATAAAAATATGCTACTTTATAACACTAAGACTCTTGATTTAACTAATACATCAATAACAAAACAATTTGATGTTTTAAAAATAGACCTGGCTAATTTAGATGAGAATAAGGTACAGAATAGTTACCAACTTTTAAAGGATATAGATGATTTAGGCGTTCATAAAACATCAGACTATTCTCTGGAAATTACAGAAATATCTTCTAATAAGGCTCTTATGCTAATGAATTTAGTTAAGGAAAAAGATTTGTCTTTAGACAACATATATGTTTTTGGCGATAGTATGAACGATATTGAGTTATTTGAAACTTTTCCAAATTCAATTGCCATGGGAAATGCTGACAAAAAAATCAAAGAAAAAGCAAAATGGATTACAGATACAAACAATAATGATGGCATATACAAAGCTATAAAAAATATTATCTAGCTTCATATATGCCTTTATGGTGTTTCAATTTTTAAAGTAAAATTAAAATGACTATGAATTTCTGTATATTAAATTATATTTATTTCCCTTTCAAATTCTGGATTATCTGTAATAGTTAATTTAACAGGACAGTACTTTTCTACTAAATTAATAAATTTCTTGATTTGTTTTTCAGAATCATCAGAATCTATATAATAAGTTGTTTTTATTAGGGAAAACCCACTACTTTTTTCTTTGTCCATTTCTCCACTAACATCAATTTTTATAGATTTTATATTTAATTTCAATTTCTTGCTAAAACCTTTAGCTACCATCATCTTTCAAGCTCCTAAGGAGGATAATAAGGCTTCTACTGGAGTCATGCCTTCATCAGAGCCTCCCTCGTCTATCGGCTCATCTAATATTAATTCAAAATTCCTTACCCTAGCTATAGTTTTCATTCCCTCTGTAGATTCTATACTTGCTCTATATAAACTTTTATCCATAGTAACCCCCCTTTATAATCAATGGTATATTTATACCCCTGCTATCTTTCTACAATTATAGGTAAAACTATGTACTTATTAATATATATAATAATCAAACATATAAAAACCACTATAATTATAAAATTATAGTGGTTTTTTAACGACTTACTTATGTAAAACAAGACATATTAATTTAAGGATAATAAGTAAACCGGCCCATTATTTATTTAACAGTATAATCTCAAAGTATATACCTATCTTCTAATATACTTGACTCTTACTAATTTTTATTTCTTTGGTAAATGTCCATTTTGTACTAATGAACATAAGGTATCACAAATAATTCTAACACCCATTAAGGCTGTTTGTTGATTATTGTCATCATAAGGAGGACTTACCTCTACAACCTCCATACCAATAAGACCTGGTTCTGCTAATTTTCTTACTAATCTAAGAACTTCTCTTGGAAGTAATCCACCTGGTTCTGGCCATCCAGTACCATTTGAAATTCCACTGTCAATAACATCTACGTCTACTGTTAGATAAACAGCTTCTACACCATTTGCCCAAGCTTTTTCTAAAGCTATTTCTGCTACCTTATCTACTCCAAGTTCATCTACATCGTCAACTGTTAAAACTGTTTGACCACGTTCTTTTGTACCAGCTGCTGCTCTTGCATCATTTTGCCAGCCACCAATACCTATGTGAACAATATTTTTAGGATCTACATTAGGTAATGAACCTGCATGATATAATGGTGTGTCATGCATTTTTTCTCCCATCATAAGTGGAGTCATATCTAAATGACGATCAAGTTGTATTACTCCAACTTTTCCTTCTATTGATTTTGCAACTCCTTTTATTGTTCCATAAGCAATAGAGTGATCTCCCCCAAGTACAACAGGAAATACATTTTGTTTTAAAATAGTAGATACCGCTTCACTTAATTGTTCAATTTCCCTATCTATTGCATGAATAGAGAAAATATCACCAATATCTCCCATTTTCATTTCCAAGGCTAAATCGATTCCCGCTTCAAAATTATATGTTTTAAATAATTTTGAAATGGATCTCATAGACTCCGGTCCAAAACGTGTTCCCGGTCTAAATGTTGTTCCTACGTCAAAAGGTGCTCCTACAAATGCAACATCTAAATCCTTAATATTATTATAGTCTTCATAATATGGAGTTTTTAAAAATGTTGCTATACCTGCATACGAAGGTATGTCATCTCGAACAAATAGTGGTAATTTTTCCTTTACCTTACTTTTGTCCATTCCACCCATCTTTTCTACAAGTTTTTCTGCTGCTAAAAGTGCTTTTTCGCCATGAGTATTTTTTTTCATATATAACACGCTCCTAGTTATTAAACATACTCACTTTAAAGATTACACTGCACATTTACACCTTACGGCTAAGGTTTCACCTTAATCCTACTACAAAATGTGATTAAAATCAAATTAGCACTATATAAGGTATAGTTTCTAACTTTCTAATTCCTTAATTAGATTAACCATTTCTATTGCACCTTCAGCACATTCAAATCCCTTGTTACCTGCTTTTGTTCCTGCCCTTTCAATAGCTTGTTCAATATTTTCCGTTGTTAACACTCCAAATAAAACAGGTTTTTCACTGTTTAAGGAAATATGTGCTATCCCTTTTGAAACCTCACTACAAACATAGTCATAATGAGTAGTAGAACCTCTAATTATAGCTCCTAGACAAATTATTGCATCGTATTTCTCATTTTTTGCCATTTTAGAAGCAATTAAAGGAATTTCAAAAGCACCTGGTACCCAAGCTACTTCTATATCCTCTTCTTTTACATTATGTCTTTTAAGTCCATCAATTGCTCCCGATAATAATTTCGATGTAATAAACTCATTAAATCTTCCTGCTACTATGCCAATTTTTATATTTTCTGATATTAAATTTCCCTCGTATACTTTCATTTTATCCTCCTATATATTTAAAATATGTCCCATTCTATTTTTCTTTGTATTTAAATAAAATAAATCATGTTTATTAGCATCTATTTCAATTGGTAAACGCTCTGTAATATTAATACCAAATTCAGATAACTGATTTACCTTATCAGGATTATTTGTTAAAAGTTTTATGGAACTAACTCCTAAATCCTTTAACATTTGAGCTCCTATATAATATTCTCTTAAATCCCCTTTAAAGCCTAATGCTAGGTTTGCATCTAGGGTATCCAGTCCTTGGTCCTGTAAATTATAGGCCTTTATTTTATTTACAAGTCCTATCCCCCTGCCTTCTTGGCGCATATATAAAATTACTCCCTGACCTTTTTCAGATATTTCTTTCATAGCATTTTCCAGTTGATTTCCACAATCACATTTTAAAGAGCCAAAAGTATCTCCAGTTAAACACTCAGAGTGTAGTCTACAGAGTACATTATTTTTATTTTTTACATCTCCCTTTACTAAGGCTAAATGATGCTCTTGATTTAGTTTATTTATATAACAATAAAGTACAAAATCACCATATTTAGTTGGTAAGTTAGTCCTTGATACCATTTCTACTAATTTATCCTTGTTTTTTCTATAATCTTGTAAATCTTTTATGGAAATATAGGTAATATTCCATTTTTTTGCAAACTCCTTTAATTCTTCCCTTCTCATCATCTTCCCATTATCAGCCATTATTTCACAGCAAATTCCACATTCCTTCAAATATGCTAATTTCATTAGGTCTACTGTTGCTTCAGTATGTCCATTTCTTTCTAAAACTCCATTATTTTTTGCAACAAGAGGAAACATATGGCCAGGTCTTCTAAAATCTTCAGGCTTACTATTTTCATCTACAGATAAACGAGCAGTAAGTCCTCTTTCTTCAGCTGATATACCTGTTGAAGTTTCTTTATGGTCAATAGAAACAGTAAAGGCTGTTTCATGATTGTCGGTATTAACAGTTACCATTGGAGTCAACTGTAAATTTTCAGCAATTTTTTTACTCATTGGCATACATATTAATCCTTTGGCATATTTTGCCATAAAATTAATATTTTCCGTAGTAGCAAATTCCGCTGCACAAATTAAATCTCCTTCATTTTCCCTGTCCTCATCATCAACTACCATTACTATTTTCCCCTTACTAATATCGGAAATAGCTTTTTCAACTAATTCAAATTTCATTATTTCCTCCTAAAATCCATGTTTTAATAAAAACTCTCTAGAAATATTACTTTCCTGCTCTTTATTTATATTTAAGATTCTTTCAATATATTTGCCAACACAGTCATTTTCCAAATTTACTATACTTCCAATTTTTTTATTGGATAGTATTGTTTCCTTAAAGGTATGCGGAATAACCGATACTCTAAAGCTATCTTTTGTAAAATCTACAATAGTTAGGCTAACTCCATCAATAGCTATTGAGCCTTTTTCAATAATATATTGCATAATCTTTTTATTACTTTCTATTCTGTACCAAGTTGCAATTTCATCTTTTTTTATTTCTACAATCTTTCCAACTCCGTCAATATGGCCTGTTACTATATGACCTCCAAAACGACCATTAGCTGTCATTGCCCTTTCCAAATTCACTAAATCCCCTACTTTAGAATTTTTTAAAGAGGTTTTCTCTAGAGTTTCCCTCATAGAATCAAGACAAAATCCATCCTTTGTAAATTCTGTAACAGTTAAACAAATTCCATTAACAGCAATACTGTCTCCAATTGAAATATCTGACATTATTTTTTCTGCTTTTATTCTTAAGCTTAAAGAATTTCCCTTCCTTGTAATACTGTCAATTTTTCCTATTTCTTCTATAATTCCTGTAAACATTAGGATAAAACCTCACTTTCCAATAAAATATCCGGGCCAAAATATTTAACTGTTGGTAGAGACAACCTTATAGAATTAATCGGGTCATTAATACCATCTCCCCTTATTGGTGAAATTCCATGTAGACCACCAAATAATTTTGGAGCAAGATAAACCTGAATGGACTGCACAATTTTTTCTTCTAAAGCCGACCAGTTTAAAGTTCCTCCCCCTTCAAGTAAAATACTATCTATTTTCATTTCACCTAGTTTTTTCATTAATTGAGAAAGATTAATATGGTCTTTTTTCATATCAGTTACAAGAATTTCACAGCCAAGGTTTGTATATTCTTTTTGTTTCTTAGTGTCTCTATTACAGGTAGCAATAATTGTTCTTACTTTTCCTGCTGTTTTTACAATTTTTGAATCCAGTGGAAGAATTAAATTAGTATCACATATAATTCTTACTGGATTATAAAAACCCTCTAGTCTACAGGTAAGCATTGGGTCATCATTAATAACCGTATTAATCCCCACCATAATGCCTGCATACTCCCCTCTCGTTCTATGTACATTTTCTCTTGCTTCTACACCAGTAATCCATTTTGACTTATTGGTCCTTGTTGCAATTTTCCCATCCATAGTCATTGCATATTTCATAGTTACATAGGGAGTTTTATTTTTAATATAATGAGAAAATATTTTTATTAATTCCTTACATTTCTCTTCTAAAAATCCTACCTTTACATTTATTCCCTTAGCCTTAAGAATTCCAACTCCCTTTCCTGCAACAATGGGATTCGGGTCTAAAGTTCCAACTATAACTTCTGAAATACCACTTTTTATTATTGCTTCTGTACAAGGTGGATTTGTTCCTTGATGGCAACAAGGCTCTAAGGTTACATACATTGTTGAGCCATCTAAGGACTTTTTAGAAGATTTAATTGCATTTACTTCCGCATGAGCCTGACCATATTTTTCATGGTATCCCCTTCCAATAATTTCTCCATTTTTAACAATTACAGCTCCTACTAAAGGATTAGGATTAACTTTTCCCCTACCTTTCTCTGCTAATTCAATTGCTAAATCCATAAATTTTTTTTCGTCCATTTCTCCTCCATAAAATTAAAAATAGAATTATTACAATAAAAAAACCCTGAACAATCCTGTTCAGAGCAAATTAACAATAAATTACTATTATCTTCTTTCATCCAGACTGTACTGTCGGCTTTGGAATTTCACCAAATCATACCTTACGGTGCGTGGGCTTTACCACCGGTAGGGATTTTCACCCTG
>NZ_JBASWB010000055.1:0-33784 GCF_049276255.1 Miniphocaeibacter sp. | reverse complement strand
ATTATTGTTTTGGTTGTACTTTTTCTCAAAGTTTTTTACACTTTTCTTTTGTCTAGGTTCTTGTTGCACTCTTGTGACAACTTTTTAAGTATACCATAGGGTATTTCTTTTTGTCAACACCTTTTTTATTTTTTGTTTTCAATTAAAAAGGCACTTCATTTGAGTGCCTATTTATATTATCAAGTATTTTTAATATTGTCAAATCTTTTTTTACTTATTTTTAACTTTTCTTTAATATTTTATTATTTATGATTTATATACTACTACTGGAGTATCATTTTTCACTTCTTCATATATTGTTTTTACTTTTTCATAAGGTATGTTTATACATCCTCTAGAGCCTACTGTTTGATATAGGTTTCCACCAAAGCTTGATTGCCATGAAGCATCATGCATGCCAATACCTGTCCAATCAATTGGTAACCAGAAGGAAACTGGACTACTATAATCTTCACCCGACAAGGTTCTATTTGTTTCTCTAGACCATACTTTAAAGACACCTACTGGTGTTTCCCTACCTAAGTTTGGATTTCCTGTTATTATATCTGTTTCTACTATTAATTTACCCTCTTTATAAAACCACAAATATTGCCTAGTCAGATCAATTTCAATGTATGTGTCCCCTAATCCATCTTCTGCTCTATTTAAACCTTTTAATTTATATTCAGGTTCTATTGTTCCACTTTTTCCTGATTCTAATTGTGTTGTTAACAATTCTAATGTTTCATCAACATTCATTTGCCAACCATAAATACCTCCTGGTACTTCTACCTCTCCTGCTCCTGTAGCTGTAAATGTAATTCCTTTTTGGAAGGTATCATATTTTTTTGCTAATTCAGCTATATAGTTTCTAGCTTTTTCCTTATTTAATACGTATTCCCCTTTGTCGTTATTATCATATAGAGCAATTAAGGAGTCTCCAGAAAGTTCTTCTTTATTATTTTCAAAATCAAATATAATTTTTATACTAAATAGATTTTGTTTCAATTCTAATTCTTTTTTCAAATTTTCATCTTCTGCTCTTATTTCTGGCATTAGATATTCATCTTTTAATTCCAGTACTTTGTCTTTGTTTAAAAATGAACTTAATACGGAAGTTTTGAACTTTTCCATATCTAGTTCGTCTCCTTCTTCTTCTGGAATTATTTCGTATTCATCTCCAACTAGTTTTACTTTTGCATTTTCCATCTTTCTTATATCTTTATTTAAAGCAGAATTCTTTAATATATCCTCCAGTTTTAAATCATCCCAACTAGGATTATATTCAACTTTATAATCATATTTTTTAAATATGGATATTGGCCAAGTAAATGCACTTTGGTTGATTTTTGTATCATTTTTTATAGATACTTCATAGTTTATATCTTCAGCCTTTACTATATCTTTTTTATTGTTTTTACCTTTAACTTCTAACTCATAGTTTGTATAGTCTGTACTAATTAGTTCTTTTTTGTTCTTTAATCCTCTTTTTTCTCCATTTATATATGTTTTAGGATATGATAAAAAACTAAAGCATACTGCTCCAATTAAATAGACTACTAGTAAAACTACTACTCCTATTCCTAGCTTTTTTTTCAATTAATCACCTACTCTTATGGTATATTATAGCATAATTGCTATTTTGATTATTTACCCAGTTTTTTTATTTTTAATTATATTTATTATTGCAATAAAAAAACTACTTCAATGAAGTAGTCTATTTTACTGATCTTGAGTAGAACTCAACTATTAATGAATCTGTTATTTCAACAGGGATTTCTTCTCTTTCTGGCATTCTGTCCAGTTTGATTTTAAATCCATCCATTTTTGTTATATATGGTAAAGAATAACTGAAATTTGTTTCAAAGTTTTCTTTGAACATTTCATTTTTTCTAGATTTTTCTCTTAATTCTAATTCATCGCCAACTGAAACTGCAAATGATGGTCTATTTACTTTTTTACCGTTAACTAATATATGACCATGTACTACCATTTGTCTAGCTTGTCTTATTGATGATGCAAATCCTGCTCTATATACTAAATTGTCAAGTCTTGTTTCTAACATTTTAACAAGAGCATCCCCTGTAGCTTCTTGTGAATTATAAGCTTTTTGGAAATATCTAACGAATTGTTTTTCCATTACGCCATAATAAGCTCTAAGTCTTTGTTTCTCTAATAATTGTCTACCATATTCTGTAAGTTTTTTATCTTCTCTTCCTAAGCCTTTTCCCATTCTTTTTTCAGCTTTAGGATGTCCTGATACGTTTAATCCTAGTCTTCTAGCTTCTTTGAATCTAGGTCCCATCATTTTAGCCATTTATTCATTCTCCTTAAAATTATTTGCCGCGGATAATTTTAAGCCATTAATATTCTATAAATTCCTATGTGCTTTGTCAAGTAATTTACAGATAAAAAAGGGATTATTAAATAACCCCTGGTTTAGTCAACTAATTCTAGGATACACATCTCAGCATTATCTCCTTGACGTGGTCCTAATTTTAAAATTCGAGTATATCCACCATTTCTATCTGCATATTTAGGTGCAATTTCCTCAAATAACTTGTGTGCTATTTCATCTTTGTATATATAGCCTAAAGCTTGTCTTCTTGAATGCAAGTCTCCTTTTTTACCAAGAGTTATCATTTTTTCTGCTACTCTTCTAGTTTCTTTTGCTCTAGTAACAGTAGTCTCAATTTTTCCATTTTCAAATAAAGACTGTACTTGATTTCTTAAAAGACTGCTTCTATGATCTGTTCTTCTTCCAAGTTTTCTTAAATTAGACATCTTATCCCTCCTTTAAGCTTCTTCTTCGTTTGCAAATAAAAGTCCCATACCATGAATTTTATTTTCAACTTCTTCTAATGATTTTTTACCAAAATTTTTAATTTTGCACATTTCATCAGTAGTTTTGGATACTATATCTCCTACAGTGTCAATTCCTGCTCTTTTTAAACAGTTAAAACTTCTAAGAGATAAATCTAATTCTTCAATACTAATACTATATAGTTCATCTTTATCTACTGTATCTTCTGCTTCCTCTTCTTCTTCTTGGAAACTATAGTTTGGAAGTTCAATAAATAGTTCAAGGTAATTAGTTAGAATATCTGCCCCTTTTGATACAGCTTCCTGAGGATTAATTGTACCATTTGTCCACACTTCTAACACAAGTTTTTCTTTGTCTGATACTTGTTCTATAACTTCAAAGTTAACTTTTGTTACTGGTGTAAATGAAGAGTCAATTGCTATAACTCCTATAGCATCTTCTTCTGATTTATTTAAGTCAGAAACTCTATATCCTTTACCATTTTCTATTTCCATTGTCATTTTTATATGAGCATCTTCATTTAATGATGCAAGATAATGATCTGGATTAGCTACTTCTATATTTGTATCTACTTCTATATCCTTAGCAGTGAAAATATGAGGTCCTTTTATATCTATATTCAACTTTACTGGTTCAGCTGAATGGTTTTTAATAGCAATTCCTTTTATGTTTAAAATAATTTCAGATACATCTTCCATTACACCTTTAACAGTTGTAAACTCATGTAGAACATCTTCTATATGAATTTTAGAAACTGCCGCACCTGGTAAAGATGACAACAGTACCCTTCTAAGACTATTACCTAAAGTAGTTCCAAAGCCTCTGTCTAAAGGAGTAACAACAAATTTCCCGTAATTATTTTCTTCATTTATATCTACTATTTCAATTTTCGCATTTAAGTTTTCTGTCATAGACAATAACCCTCCTATTGAAGTCTATTGTTTAATTGAGGGTAAATACTGTAAGGCAATTCTTTACATACCTCAAATTATATACCTGTTTAATTTTAATATTAAACTCTTCTTCTCTTAGGTGGTCTACAACCATTATGTGGAACAGGAGTCATATCCTTAATTAAACTAATTTCAAGTCCTGAAGCTTGTAAAGATCTAATTGCAGCTTCTCTTCCTGAACCTGGTCCTTTAACATATACTTCTACAACTTTTAAACCATGTTCCATAGCTTTTTTAGCTGCTTCTTGTGCTGCTTCTTGTGCTGCAAAAGGAGTAGATTTTCTTGAACCACGGAAACCTAATTGACCTGCTGATGCCCAAGATATTACATTTCCTTGTAAATCACTTAAAGTAACCATTGTGTTGTTAAATGAAGATACTATATGAGCTTGGCCCTTTTCTATATTTTTTCTTTCTCTTCTTCTTACACGTGTTTGTTGTTTCTTATTTGCCAATTAATTCGCCTCCTATCTACTTGTTCTTTTGAGCTAATTTTTTAGGACCCTTACGAGTTCTTGCATTGTTCTTTGTATTTTGTCCTCTTACTGGAAGTCCTCTTTTATGTCTAATTCCTCTATAGCAATTAATTTCTTTTAATCTTTTTATATTCATAGCAACCTCTCTACGTAGGTCACCTTCTATTGTATATTTATCTAATTCATTTCTTATTGCCGCTAATTCAGTTTCTGTTAAATCTTTTACTTTTGTATCAGCATTAACACCTGCAGCATTAAGAATTTCATTTGAACGTTGTCTACCTACACCGTAAATTGCAGTTAAACCAATTTCAATTCTTTTTTCTCTAGGTAAATCTACCCCAGCAATTCTAGCCACTCTTAATTGTACCTCCTTAACCTTGTTTTTGTTTATGTTTAGGATTGTCGCAAATAACCATTACTTTACCTTTTCTCTTAATGATTTTGCATTTTTCACACATTTTTTTAACTGATGATCTTACTTTCATGTTAACCTCCTATTACTTGTTACGCCAAGTTATTCTTCCTTTAGTTAAATCGTAAGGTGATAATTCTACAATTACCTTATCACCAGGAAGAATTCTAATGTAATTCATCCTTAACTTTCCAGAGATATGAGCCGTTATTTCATGACCATTTTCTAGTCGAACTTTAAATATCGTATTAGGTAAAGCTTCTGTAACTACACCTTCTACTTCTATTATATCCTTCTTGGACATTAGTTAATGAACCTCCTCTTTGTTCTCAAAAGCCTTAAGCATTTTTCGTATCCTACAATCATTTATATCCTTACCTATAGCAAGTATTGTATTAGTTTTTTGTAAATGCTTAATTTTTTTCTTCTTTGGATTTTCTAATTTTCTTCTTTTGCCATCAACTACCAATACATGGGATTCATCCAAAAGGTCCAAAACCAATTGAAATCGTCCTTTGTCTCGACCTTTTATGGATCTAACCACCTGACCTATTACTAATTCTTTGTATTGGTCCATAAATTTCTCCCGGAAGAACTACATATTATCTAGATGATTTTTTATGATTTCAAAAACCTCATCTACAGGAAGAGTACCATCAACATTGAAAAGTAAATTCAAATCTTCATAGTATCCAATTAAGGGTGCTGTTTGATTCTCATAAACTTCAATTCTATTAAGCACTGTTTCTTCCTTATCATCTTCTCTTTGAATTACTGAATTACTATTACACAAGTCACATATTCCTTCAACCTTAGTAGGTTTACTGTCTATATGATAAGTTGCTCCACAGTTAGTACATACCCTTCTTCCAGCTAGACGCTTAACTAAGACTTCTTTGTCAACAGCTATATTAATAACTTCGTCTAACTTTATGTTTCTTTCTTCTAATCCTTTTTGCAATTTATTGGCTTGTTCTATGGTTCTTGGGAAACCATCTAATAGAAATCCATTTTTACAATCGTCTTGATCTAATCTATCCCAAACTAGGTCAACAGTTAATTCGTCTGGAACAAGTAATCCCTTATCTAAATAATCCTTTACTTGTTTACCTAATTCAGTTTGTTCTTTTATATTTTTTCTAAAAATATCCCCCGTAGATATATGAACTATATTATATTCTTCAACTATTTTAGCTGCCTGTGTTCCTTTACCTGCTCCCGGAGGACCTAGTAGTACTAATCTCATTTATAACTCCTATTTATTTAAGAAACCCTTATAATGTCTCATTGTTAACATAGACTCTATTTGTTTTATAGTCTCTAGTATTACTCCTACAACAATAATCAATGAAGTACCTGCAAATAACAGATTTAATTTTAAGAAGTAATTTACTAAAAATGGAGCTGTTGCAATTATAGCTAATATTACTGCACCAATTAATGTTATTTTACTAGAAATTCTTTGTAAAAATTCCCCTGTTGGTTTTCCAGGTCTTATTCCTGGTATAAAACCACCGTATTGTTGTAAGTTTTTAGCATATTCAACAGTATTAAATTGCACTGCACTATAAAAATATGCAAAAACAATAATTAAAAATAAGTTTACAAGACAATATATAATTAAACCACTTAAAGTGTTCATTCCAAATAAATACTCCATCCATTTTGGCGTACTTCCACCAAAAAGAGATATTATAAGTTGTGGTAATTGAAGTATAGCATTGGAGAAAATTACAGGCATAACTCCTGACATATTAACCTTAACAGGAATATGTGTAGATTGTCCACCGTACATTTTTCTTCCTACTACCCTTTTAGCATATTGAACTGGAATTCTTCTTTCCCCTTGGTTTATTTCAATAACTATTACAAGAATAACTATAGAAACCAATACTAATATAGCCATTGCCCACCAAGCATAATGTCCAACTGAAAAACCTGCCATTGTTTGTTTTACTTGATTAGGTACACCTGAAATAATACCAAAGAAAATTATAATGGAAATTCCATTACCTACTCCCTTTTCAGTAATCATCTCACCTAACCAAACTAAGAACATTGTACCAGCTACTAAAGTTAACAACATAATAGCCTTTGATAGGAAATTACCAGTTGCTACTGCTTGTCCAAACAATACCATAACTATAGCGTAAGCTTGTACTAAGGCTAAAACTACACCAATAACTTTAGTGTATTTACCCATTTTTCTTTTTCCTTCTTCACCATCTCTAGCCATTTCCTCTAATCTAGGAATAGCAATAGTTAAAAGTTGCATAACTATAGATGCTGTAATATAAGGATAAATACTAAGAGCAAATATACTCATACTCTGTAAACTACCACCTGCAAATGTATTAAGCATTTGTAGTAAGTAATTATCCTGTCCTGTCATAACCGCTTCAACTACTGATGCATCTATAAATGGAACAGGAATTACATTTCCCAATCTATATATAACTAACATTAAAAATGTGAAAATAAGTCTTTTTCTTACGTCTTCAACTTTCCAAGCATTTTTCAATGTTTGAATCATCTAAATCACCTCAGCCTTTCCTCCAGCCTTGGCTATTTTTTCTTCAGCAGTTTTTGTAAACTTCTGTGCTTTAACAGTTAAATTCTTTTCTATTTCACCATTACCAAGAATTTTTACACCGTCTTTAGCTTTTGATTTCTTTATAATACCTTTTTCTAATAAAAGTTCCGGAGTTACAACTGTACCATCTTCAAATTTATTTAAAGTAGCTACATTAACTTCAGCATATTCTTTAGCAAAAACATTAGTAAAGCCTCTTTTTGGTAATCTTCTGAATAATGGCATTTGGCCCCCTTCGAAACCAGGTCTTACTCCACCACCTGATCTTGAGTTTTGTCCATCATGTCCTCTTCCAGAAGTATGTCCAAGTCCTGAACCATAACCTCTACCAACTCTTTTCTTAGCTTTAACTCCACCGCCTGTTGCAGGTTTTAAGTCATGTAATTTCATGATACACCTCCTTATTATTTAACTTCTTCTATATCTAACATAAATGCTACTTGATTAATTTTTCCTCTGTTTGCAGGTGTATCTTCAATTTCTACAACATCACCGATTTTCTTTAATCCAAGTGCATCAACATTCTTAATATGTTTTTCTATTCTACCAATTCTGCTCTTTTTAAGAGTTACTTTAAGCTTACTCATAGGTTAAGCCTCCTTACCCTAATATTTCTTGAACAGACTTTCCTCTTAATTTAGCAACATCTTCTGCTTTTTTAAGATTTTTAAGTCCTTCCATTGTAGCATTAACAATATTTCTTGGGTTTGATGTACCAAGGGATTTTGAACGTATGTCTTTTATTCCTGCAAGTTCACAAACGTCACGTACAGGACCTCCTGCAATTACTCCAGTTCCTTCATAAGCTGGTTTTAAAAATACTTTTCCTGCTCCAAAAACTCCTATAATTTCATGAGGTATAGTTGTTCCTACTAAAGGAACTCTAATCATATGCTTTTTAGCATCTTGTACACCTTTTCTAATAGCTTCAGGAACTTCTTGTGCTTTACCTGAACCTATTCCTACAAGACCGTTTTTATCTCCAACTACAACTATAGCACTAAATCTAAAGTTTCTACCACCTTTTACAACTTTAGTTACACGGTTAATAGCTACAACTCTTTCTTCTAATTCCATACCTTCTACATTTTTAGTTAAAAGTTCCAATATTTTACCTCCTCGCCCTAAAATTTCAGTCCAGCGTTTCTAGCAGCTTCAGCTAACTCTTTAACTTTTCCATGGTATTTATAGCCTGATCTGTCAAAAACTACCTCTTCAATACCTTTTTCTAAAGCTCTTTTTCCAATAACGTCGCCTACTATTTTAGCAGCTTCTTTATTTGAAGAATTACTTAAACCACTTTTAATATCCTTGTCTAATGTAGATGCAGATACTAATGTTGTTCCAGCTATATCATCAATAATTTGTGCATATATATTTGCATTACTCTTATAAATATTTAGTCTTGGTTTTTGAGGAGTACCAGAAAGTTTCTTTCTAACTCTAGCATGTCTTGCTTTTCTGTTTGCTTCTTTATTAATTTGCTTTAACATTTACTACTCCTTCCTATTTACCAGTTTTACCAACTTTACGTCTAATATATTCATTTTCATAACGTACACCTTTTCCTTTATAAGGTTCAGGTTTTCTGTAATCTCTTATATTAGCTGCAAAGTTTCCAACTTTTTGTTTGTCAATTCCAGTTATTACTATAGTGTGAGCATCAGGAACTTCTATTTCTATTCCCTCTGGATCTTCAACTTCTATAGGATGAGAATATCCTAAATTCAAAGTAAGTTTCTTTCCAGCTTTTGCCGCTCTATATCCTGTTCCTTCAATAACTAAAGTCTTTTTGTATCCATCAGTTACACCTACAATCATGTTTTCTAGTAATGATCTAGATAATCCGTGTAAAGACTTATTCTTTTTACTGTCAGAAGGACGGGATACAACAACTGTATTATTATCTATATTAATAGTCATACCCTGATCTATTTGTTGAGTTAATTCACCTTTTGGTCCTTTAACATGTACAAGGTTGCCATCATTAACTTTAACTTCAACACCAGCAGGAATTTCTATTGGTTTTAATCCAATTCTTGACATGGTTACCTCCTAATTAATTAATTATTTATTACCAAACGTAACAAATAACCTCTCCACCTATACCTTCTTTTCTTGCAACCTTATCAGTTACAACACCTTTAGATGTAGAGATTACCGCAATACCTAGTCCTCCTAGAACTTTAGGTAACTCATTGGATCTAACATATACTCTTAGTCCTGGTTTAGATATTCTTTTAATACCTGAAATTACTCTTTCTTCCTTTGGACCATATTTTAAATCTAAAGTTATAATGCCTTGTTTATCATCTTCTGTTACATTAAATCCATCTATAAAACCTTCATCAAGTAATATTTGAGCAACGTCTCTTTTCATTTTTGATGATGGAATTTCTACTGACTTATGCTTAGCATTGTTAGCATTTCTTATTCTTGTTAGCATATCCGCTATAGGATCAGTCATCATAAAAGCTTCCTCCTCTCTTATTTTACCAGCTTGCTTTTCTAACGCCTGGGATTTCGCCTCTATAAGCCAATTCTCTAAAGCATATACGACAAATTCCGTATTTTCTTAAGTAAGCATGAGGTCTACCGCAAATTTTACATCTATTATAAGCTTGTGTACTGAATTTTGCAGGTCTTTGTTGTTTTGCAATCATTGATTTTTTTGCCACTAATATTCCTCCTTATACTACTTCTTGAATGGCATTCCCATTAGCTCTAAAAATTTCTTAGATTCTTCATCGGTTTCAGCAGTAGTCACTATAACAATATCCATTCCTCTGATTTGATCTACCATATCGTATTCAATTTCAGGAAATATTAATTGTTCCTTAATACCTAATGAGTAGTTTCCTCTACCATCAAAAGATGATGTTGAAACACCTCTAAAGTCTCTTACTCTAGGTAATGAAATACTTACTAATTTATCTAAGAAATCATACATTTTTTGTCCTCTTAAAGTAACTTTAACACCAACGTTCATACCGTCTCTTAGTTTAAAGTTAGCTATTGATTTCTTTGCTTTTGTAACTACTGGTCTTTGTCCAGTAATAGTTTCTATATCTTTAACTGCACTTTCAACAGCTTTTGGATTTTCTTTAGAAGAACCTAAACCTATGTTAAGCACTATTTTGTTTAACTTAGGAACTTCCATAACATTTCTATAACCAAAGCTTTCTGTTAATGCAGGAATAACTTCATTTCTATATTTTTCTAATAATCTGGAAGTCACTCAAATACCCCCTCTTAACTATTTAATTTCTTGACCACTAGCTTTGCTTATTCTAACTTTTGTACCATTTTCTACTTTATAACCAATTCTGCTACCTTTACCAGCTTTAGAATCGTAGTACATAACATTAGATGCATCTATAGGTCCTTCTGACTTTTGAATTCCACCAGGTTGTTCTGGTCCTCTTGGTTTTTCATGTTTAGTTTGTATATTTACACCTTCAACGATAACCTTGTTTACCTTTGGTAGAGTTCTTAATACCTTACCTTGTTTTCCTTTATCTTTACCAGCAACAACTATTACCGTATCATCTTTTTTAATTTTCATTTAATATACACCTCCAACTATAATACTTCAGGTGCCAATGAAATAATTTTCATAAAGTTTCCAGATCTTAACTCTCTAGTAACTGTACCGAAAATTCTAGTTCCCACTGGGTTTTTATCATCTTTTATAATAACGGCTGCATTATCATCAAATTTGATGTAACTTCCGTCTGATCTTCTAACACCTTTTTTAGTTCTAACTATTACGGCTTTAACAATTTCGCCTTTCTTAACAACTCCACCAGGCGTAGCAACTTTTACAGAACAAACTACTGTATCCCCGATTTTAGCGTACTTCTTATTAGTACCCCCTAAAACTCTTATAACTAGTAGTTCTTTAGCCCCTGAATTGTCTGCGACTCTTAAACGACTTTCTACTTGAATCATTTAGTCTCTCCTTTCTAGTAATAAGATCTATTTTGCTCTTTCGAGGATTTCAACTAATCTCCATCTTTTTTCTCTTGAAAGAGGTTTTGTTTCCATTATTAATACTTTATCCCCAGTATTACATTCGTTATTTTCGTCATGAGCTTTAAATTTTGTAGTCTTTTTAATTTGTTTCTTATATAGTGGATGAGCAACAAATGTATTAACAGCTACAACTATTGTTTTATCCATTTTATCTGATACAACAGTACCAATAATAGTACTTCTTTTATTTCTTTCCATAATGGATTATGCCTCCTTCCCTATATTCAGTTCTCGTTCTCTTACGATTGTCTTAATTCTGGCAATATCTTTTTTAACCCCACCAATTCTCATAGGATTATCTAACTGACCAGTAGCCAATTGAAAACGTAAGTTGAAAAGTTCAACTTTTAAATCTTTTAATGAATTTTGTAATTCAGCATCTGACATTTGTCGAATTTCTTTAGTTTTCATTAGCTTCACCGTCCTTATCTATATTATCACGAGCTACGAATTTTGTTTTAATAGGTAATTTATGTGCTGCAAGTCTCATTGCTTCTCTTGCTATTTCCTCTGTTACACCAGACATTTCAAATAATATTCTACCTGGCTTAACTACTGCTACCCAATATTCAGGTGATCCTTTACCGGAACCCATACGTACCTCAGCTGGTTTTTCTGTTACAGGCTTATCTGGAAATACTTTTATCCAAATATTACCGCCTCTTTTTATATATCTAGTCATCGCACGTCTTGCGGCTTCTATTTGATTTGAAGTCATCCAACAAGGTTCTAAAGCTTGTAAGGCATATTCTCCATAAGTAATAGTATTACCCTTGTGTGCCTTACCTGTCATTCTACCTCTATGAACCTTACGGTATTTAACTCTTTTAGGCATTAACATAGATTATTCCTCCCTCCTAGCGAATTATTTGCTTTCTGCTTGAGTTTGTTGCTTGTTTCTCTTCGCATTGTTATTTCTGTTAAATCTCTTATTATTTCTTCTTTTTCCTTTAATTTCTGGTAATTCCGCTTCTTTCATTCCTGGAAGAACTTCTCCTTTATACAACCATACCTTAACACCAAGTTTTCCATAAGTTGTATCTGCTTCAGCAAAACCATAATCTATATCCGCTCTTAAAGTTTGTAGTGGAATAGTACCTTCGCTATAACCTTCTGTTCTAGCCATGTCAGCTCCACCAACCCTACCAGAAACAGAAGTTTTAATACCTTTTGCTCCTGCTCTCATACTTCTTTGAATTGCTTGTTTCATCGCTCTTCTGAAAGATATTCTTCTTTCTAATGAAGCTGCTATGTTTTCTGCAACTAATTGCGCATTTAAATCTGGTCTTTTTATTTCTTCTACATTAACTATTACTTTCTTTCCAGTTGCTTTTTCAATTTTTGTTCTTAATACTTCTACACCAGAACCTTGTCTACCAATTACCATACCTGGTTTAGCTGTATTAATAGTAACTTTGATTTTATTTGAAGCTCTTTCTATTTCTATATCAGAAACCCCTGAAAGATAAACTTCCTTCTTTACTAGCTCACGAATTTTATGATCTTCAACTAATAAATCTCCAAAATCCTTTTTATCCGCAAACCATTTTGAGTTCCAATCTTTTATAACTCCTACTCTAAACCCATGAGGATTTACTTTTTGACCCATTCTCGCTTGCCCTCCTTATTCTCTTTCCTTTACAACAACACCAATATGACTTGATCTCTTTAAAATAGGATAAGCTGCTCCTTTAGCCTTTGGTCTCCATCTTTTCATAACTGGAGCATCATTTGCATAAGCTTCAGATACATATAACATATCTCTATCTAAATCAAAGTTGTGTTCAGCATTGGCAATTGCTGACTTTAATACCTTTTCTAACAATCTCGCACCTTTTTTAGGAGTAAATTGTAGGATTGCAAGTGCCTCATCGACATTCTTACCTCTAATTTCCTTACAGATGAAGTTAACTTTTAGAGGTGAAATTCTTTCATATTTTGCTATAGCTTTTGCTTCCATGATTCTTGTACCTCCTTTTGTTATCTTACCTTACTGCCTTTTTCACTTTTACCAGCGTGTCCTCTGTAAGTTCTTGTAGAAACAAATTCTCCTAATTTATGTCCTACCATGTCTTCAGTTATATAAATCGGTAAATGCTTTCTACCGTCATGTACAGCTATTGTATGTCCTACGAATTGTGGAAATATTGTAGAACGACGAGACCAAGTTTTTACAACTTTTTTATTATTAGACTCGTTTAATTCTTCTATCTTCTTAAAAAGATGGTCATCACAAAATGGTCCTTTTTTTACGGATCTACCCATTAAAACCCCTCCTCTTTATTACTTATTTCTTCTTCTTACGATATACATATCGGATTTCTTGTTTTTCTTTCTAGTTTTTAAACCTAATGCTGGTTTACCCCAAGGAGTTGATGGTGCTGGACGTCCTACAGGAGCTTTTCCTTCCCCTCCACCATGTGGATGGTCTACAGGATTCATAGCTGAACCTCTTACATGAGGTCTTTTTCCTAAATGTCTTGAACGACCTGCTTTACCAATAGTAACTAGTTCATTACTTAAGTTTCCAACCTGTCCTATAGTTGCACGGCATTCTTGTAAAACTAATCTAAATTCGCCTGAAGGTAATCTTAATTGTGCATATTTTCCTTCTTTAGCCATTAGTTGAGCTTCTGCTCCAGCAGTTCTTACTAATTGACCGCCTTTTCCAGGTTTAAGTTCTATGTTGTGAACTGTTGTACCTACAGGTATATCCTTTAATTTTAAAGCATTACCTATCATTATGTCAGCATTTTCTCCTGACTCGATTTTGTATCCAACTTTTAGTCCGTTAGGAGCTAAAATATATCTTTTTTCTCCATCAGCATAGTTTAATAATGCAATATTAGCTGTTCTGTTAGGATCATATTCTATTGATGCTACAGTAGCTGGTATTCCATCTTTATCTCTTTTAAAATCTATTATTCTATATCTTCTTTTTGCTCCGCCACCTCTATGACGACTAGTAATTCTACCATGTGCATTTCTTCCACCTGATTTATTTAAACTTACAGTTAAAGATTTTTCAGGTGTAGTCTTTGTTATTTCTTCAAAGCTTAATACGCTCATTTCACGTAAGCCGGCAGAGGTTGGTTTGTATTTTCTTATAGCCATTGTTGTTTACCTCCTAATTATATCCCATCAAAGAATTCAATAGTTTTAGAGTCTTCAGTTAATTTAACTATAGCTTTCTTCCAATTAGGTGTTTTACCTTGGTTAGCTCCAACTCTCTTCATTTTGCCAACAACATTCATAGTGTTTACCTTTGCTACTTTTACGCCTTCACCAAATACAGTTTCTACTGCTTTTTTGATTTCAGACTTATTGGCATCCTTAACTACTTTAAACGTATAAACTCCTAAATCCATTTTATCCATGGAATCTTCAGTTATTATAGGTTTTATAATTATATCGTATGGTGATCTCATTAAGCGAACACCTCCTCAATTTTCTTAACAGCATCTTGAGTTACTACTAAAGAATCATGTTTTATAACATCGTAAACATTTATATTTTTAGCTTCTGCAACTTCAACGCCTGCTAAATTTCTAAATGATTTATAAACTACATCATCTTTATTATCAACAACTATTAAAGCTTTTTTAGCTGCTTTAACATCTTCTAAAACTTTCTTAGCAACCTTAGTGCTTATATTATCAAAGCTTAATTTATCTAAAACAATTATTTCTTCATCATTTACTTTAGAAGTCAAAATTGATTTCATAGCTAATCTTTTAATTTTCTTAGGTGTTTTATAGCTATAATCTCTTGGTTTTGGTGCGAATATAACACCACCACCTGTCCATTGTGGACTTCTTGTACTTCCTTGACGAGCACGTCCTGTACCCTTTTGTCTCCAAGGCTTTCTTCCTCCACCTCTAACTTCAGCTCTTGTTTTTGCAGATTGAGTGCCTTGTCTTTTATTTGCAAGTTGATTTTTTACTACTTCGTAAACAACATGCTCATTTACTTCTACGCCAAATATAGCATCATTAAGTTCTATTTCTCCAACTGATTCTCCTAGTTGGTTATATACTGTAACATTAGGCATATTTCATCCTCCTTCCTAAAAATAACTATTACGCTTTAACTGACTCTTTAATTGTAACTATTCCACCCTTTGGTCCTGGAATAGCACCTTTAACCAATATAAGATTCTTGTCAGCATCTACTCTAACAATAGTTAGATTTTGAATTGTAACTTTCTCGTTACCTGTCTTACCACTGCCTTTTCTTCCTTTAAATACACGACCTGGGTAAGTACCTGCTGATCTTGCTCCAGCAACTCTATGTGACTTAGAACCGTGTGATTCTGGTCCTCTACCATAATTATGTCTTACAATAGATCCTTGAGTACCCTTACCTTTAGAAGTACCAAAAACATCCACCTTGTCATTTTCTTCAAATATATCAACTTTGATTTCTGCTCCAACTTCATAGCTTTCACCTTCATTTACAAGGAACTCTTGTAGGTGTTTCTTATAGCCAACGCCAGCTTTGTCAAAGTGACCTTTCATTGGTTTGTTTACTTTACTTTCTTTTTTATCAATATAACCAACTTGAATTGCATTATATCCATCAGTTTCAACTGATTTTACTTGAGTAACTATCATAGGTCCCGCTTCTATAACAGTTACAGGAATTAACTTTCCATCCTCTAAGAAAATTTGAGTCATTCCAACTTTCTTTCCTAATATACTCTTCATGAGCACACCTCCTAATTACTTACAGCGGATTGTTTCTTTACAATCATTCTAAGATTATAACTTTATCTCGATATCAACACCAGCAGGTAAATTTAATTTCTTTAAAGCCTCTAAAGTGTTTTTGTTAGGATTTAAAATATCGATTAGTCTTTTATGTGTTCTTTGTTCGAATTGTTCTCTACTATCTTTGTACTTGTGAACAGCTCTTAAGATTGTAATAATTTCCTTTTCTGTTGGTAGTGGAATTGGACCGGAAATTTCTGCTCCAGTTCTTTTTGTAGCTTCCACTATTTTTTGAGCAGATTGATCTATTAATTCATGATCATACGCTCTTAGTCTTATTCTAATTTTTTGTTTTGCCATCTCGGCACCTCCTCAATAATTTCAGGAAGCGTCGGATTACTTATGTCCATACACCTTGCCGGGTGTATCGTGCCTCATTTTTTATTTGACCTTTCGGTCAATAAGTAATCTTTCGCCTGAATCCTATCAGACATACTCCACGAAAATTCCCCTGAAAACCTCAGCAACCTCTCGTTTCAACGCTTTTTCCTATTTTAGGCACTCATACATTATATACAAACATAAAAAGAAATGCAAGTCTTTTTCACATTTCTTTAATGTTTTTTCTATTTATTTTTTAAAAAATCTCTATAATTATTTTCCATCCTTATTATATATAAGTTTTAAATATAAAAAACCAGCTATTATATATAGGAAAGATATTTCATAAAAATTATGACCATGATCTGGTAAAGAAATAAATACAGCTGCTGCACCACCTAGAAAATATATAACTACAGCTGAAATCAAATACAATAACTTACTTGTTTCTATTTTTCTCCCATTTAATTTTATGCCTATTAATCTTCCTATGTCCGATAAATAGCCTGTCATATGAGTCGTTCTTATGGTTATTTCATTATAGGCTATATTTAAGCCGTTTTGAGTACCACTTGTTAAGGCAATAATTGCTGTAATAATATATTTTTCACCTATTATGTATTCAGCCATACCAAGTAAAATTCCTATAACTATTAAAAAGACTCCATAACTTTTCCCCTTACCAAAACTTCTATTATTAAAAATATAGCCTGAAATTATTCCTCCAAGTAAAAATAGCAGTACAATAGTAAATAGTATTGCTGCTTTTTTAAAATCAAGCTCAAATATAGAAAATGAAATATTACTTAAATTACCGGTCATATGAGTAGTTGGAGTTCCTAGCCTAAAAATAGATAAAACATTGGCGTAGCCAGAAGTAAAAGTTAACAGTAAAATCCAAAATATGACCCTATTAAAAAACTTCTTATTCAAAAAAATCCTCCTTCATATTAACAATTATAATCATTATATCCTAATTATAGGTTAATACGAAGGAAGATTTCATTAAATACTTCCTATATATTCTTTTGTATCCTTAATTTGAATTTTTACCGCTTCAGGACTTGGTCCACCATAAACTTTTCTTTGAGCTAATATATAATCTAAATCAATATATTTATATACATCTTCATCAAAAAGTTCAGAGGAATTTTTAAATTCTTCTATAGTTAATTCTTCCAAAGATTTATTTTCATCTACACAATAGCCTACAAGCTGTCCGGTTATTTTATAAGCATCCCTAAAAGCCATTCCCTTTTTCACAAGATAGTCCGCTAAATCCGTTGCATTAATAAAACCCTTTTTAGCTTTTTCTCTCATATTTTCCTTATTTACCTTTAAAGTTCTCATCATTCCTTCAAAAACTAAAAGGCAAATTTCTAAAGTTTCTATAGAATCAAATATGTTTTCCTTATCCTCCTGCATATCCTTATTATATGCTAAAGGCAGTGCCTTAATCATGTTTAAAGTTGCCATTAAATTTCCAAAGACCCTTGAACTTTTTCCTCTTACAAGTTCTGCCATGTCGGGATTTTTCTTTTGTGGCATTATAGATGAGCCTGTTGAATAACTGTCATCTAATTCTATAAATTTAAATTCTTGACTTGCCCATAGAATTATTTCTTCCGAAAATCTTGAAAGATGTAACATTACCATGGAAATATCAAAATTTAATTCTACAATAAAATCCCTGTCTGAAACTGAATCTAAACTATTTCTAGTTGGAATATCAAATCCCAGTAGTTCAGTAGTCATAAATCTATCAATAGGATATGTTGTAGTTGCTAAGGCACCACTACCTAAAGGATTTTCATTCATTCTCCTATAACAGTCTTTAAATCTAGTAATATCCCTTACTAACATCTGTACATAGGCCATAATATGATGGGCAAAGGTAACAGGCTGTGCCACTTGCAAATGAGTATAACCTGGCATAACTGTATTAAGATTTTCTTCTGCCATATCTATTAAAGTGTCAATAAGTTTATTAATATCTTCAAGAATAAGCTTAATTTTATTTTTTAAATACATTCTTATGTCTAAGGCTACCTGGTCATTTCTTGACCTTGCTGTATGAAGTTTTTTACCTGAATCTCCAATTCGTTTTGTAAGTTCCTCTTCATTAAACATATGAATATCTTCTGCATTAGGATTAAATTCCAATTTATTTGAATCAATATCCTTTAAAATGGAATTAAGACCTTCTACAATTTTATTTAAATCTTCTTTTGTTATTATGTCGACTTTTTCAAGCATAGTAGCATGAGCTATTGAGCCTTCAATATCCTCTCTATACATTTTATAATCTACGGATATAGATGAATTAAAGTCATTTGCTAAACTATCTAGCTCTTTTTTAAATCGACCACTCCACATCTTCATTATTATTTACCTTGTTCTTTTTTCTCTTTTACTTTTTTCTTCATCATAGCTTGAACTTTTATTGGTAGAGCATATAGATTTACAAAGCCTTGGCTATCTGTTTGATCATAAACTCCATCTTCACCAAATGTTGCATATTCCTCATCATATAATGTGTAAGGGGAAGTTACTCCTGCGTTAATTACATTTCCCTTATATAATTTTAATTTAACATCCCCGGTTACCGTTTCTTGAGTTTTATTTACAAATGCAGATAAGGCTTCTCTTAATGTTGTAAACCATAATCCGTTATAAACCAATGAAGCAAATTCTACAGCTACTTTGTCCTTGTAATGCATAGTGTCCCTATCTAAAGTTAAGGATTCTAAGATTTCATGGGCAGTATATAAAATTCTACCACCTGCATTTTCATAAACCCCTCTAACCTTCATACCAACTAATCTGTTTTCTACAATATCATCTATACCTATTCCGTTTTCTCCACCAACTTTATTAAGATATCTAATAATATCGGATCCTTTCATATACTCTCCATTAACAGCTACTGGAACTCCCTTGTCAAATCTAATAGTTACATATGTTGGCTTGTCTGGAGCTTTTTCCGGTGATACTGAAAGTTTTAAAACCTTGTCATAGTTTGGCTCAGTGTCAGGATATTCTAAGTCTAATCCTTCATGGGAAATATGCCAAATATTTCTATCTTCTGAATAAAATTCGTCTTTTTCCATAGGTAAAGGTATATTTCTAGCCTTTGCATATTCAATTTCATCTTCACGGGACTTAATTTCCCAAGTTCTCCATGGAGCTATTACTGGTAAATCTGGATCGAAAGCCTTTACTGTAAGTTCAAAACGAACCTGGTCATTTCCTTTTCCAGTACAGCCATGAACTATAGCGTCTGCATTTTCCTCATGAGCAATTTCCACTAATCTCTTAGCAATAACAGGTCTTGCAAAAGCAGTTCCCAGTAAATATCTTCCTTCGTATTTTGCACCGGCTTTTAAGGTTTCGAAAACATAGTCATCTACAAACTCGTCAATTAAATCCTCTATATAAATTTTAGAAGCACCAGATGCAATAGCCTTCTCTTCTAAACCTTCTAATTCATCTTCCTGTCCTACATTTCCAACAACAGCAATAACTTCACAATCGTAATTTTCTTTTAACCATGAAATTATTATTGAAGTATCCAAGCCTCCTGAATAGGCTAAAACAACCTTCTTAATATCCTCTTTATTTATTTTTGTCATTATAATCCTCCTAATTTATATAATACTGTCTTTACTTTTAATAGTTTTAAGACTAAACAACTTTCGCCTTTTAATCTTTCTTATATCTAAAAACTAAGTCAGATTAAAAAAAGCCCCTTTCTCTAGTCAAACTAGAAAAAGAGACGAAAATATCCGCGGTACCACTCCTATTGATGTATATAGTACATCCACTTAAGTTTAACGGGAACTTTACGGGTACTGCTAACTATTCACAATACCATCTCCATGGTCCTACTTTCATATTTTTCTCCTTATTGGACTTTCACTCTATTCCAACTCGCTAAAATTCAAAAAACATTACTTTCCATTTCAAAGACTTTCAATTATAGATATTCTAATAAGTAAAGGGATATTTGTCAATACTTTAGTTAAAAACATTTATTTATTTTTATTTTTAACAAAAATTAATTCCCTATTATTTGAATTATTCCCATCGTATTTATATCCATCATAATCAAATAGGAATAAATCTTCTACCTTACTTGCTTTTATATCCGCCATGTATTTTATAAAAGAACCTCGACCCTTTTTAGAAATTGTAGAATGGGTTTTAAGTTTTCCATTACTTATTTCCCTGAACTTTATAAATATGGACTTTTCTAAAACTTCCTTATTTAATACCTTATTAAACTCATCAGAAAGCAGATTTATAAAAATACTATCTTCTTTTAGTAAGTACTTAGATATATCCTCTTTCCAATAATCCACCAATTTAATTTTATTAGTAATTTCTATATTTTTACTAAAATCCAACCTATGTTCTGCTATTTTATCAAAAGGTTTAATAAGTCCATAAAGAGATGATATTATTCTTAAATTATCATCTAGATAATTTTGTGATTTCTCATCTAGCTTTTCATATTCTATATAACGATACATTAATCCATTGAAAAGTTCTAGGGCTGTGTATTTATTATTACTTTCAATATTTTGCCATAAATTAAAATTCTTTTCTGCAACTTCCCTTTTTACCTTATAGAGTTTTTCTAAATCCTCTACTGAATATTTTTTTAGTCTACTGGCTACTGCATTGTACTTACTTTCAAAAATCAAAGGTCTATCTATATCTATAAGGCTGCTTGCTAATTTCATTTCCTTGGCTGTTGTAATTAAAATTTTCATCTTCTACTCCTTTTCCCTATATTTATTATAACTTGTTACTTAAAAAAAAATAGTGTAAACTTATTAAGATATAGAATTATAAATAATTATGGAGGTAATTTTGAAAAAATATAAATGGACTTTACTAATTGGTACATTAATTACTGTGTTCTTAATACAAATATCAAAGCCTAATTCAGGATTAGACAACGACCAATTATTTGCATTATTAGAAGATAAAAGTACAAAAATAGATAACTATATACAAAAAAATAATTTCACTATTTCTAAAAGTGAAGTAGAAGAAAAAATGAAAAAAGAAGAAGATTCTTTCTTTAAAAGCTATATAGATAATTTGTTTAATATAGAAAAAGAAGAAAAAGAAGAAGAAAAGCCTGCTCCTCCTCTAGAAAGATATAAACACGGCCAAAGAATGGAGATTATGTACAAGGATGATAGCTCAAAGAATTATTTTTTAACAGATAGTTACTCTCTTAATAATGATTTATTTGTTAACTATATAAAAAATATAGACAATGATATTGTTATATCAGAAAATAATATAGTCGATGATGAAGGAATCATAGAAAGTTTCAATCCTTTTGAGAAATATTATGGTAAGACTACAGAGTTAGTTGACTACAAGGATTTGATTAAACTACTACGTGGTTTCTCAACTTTTGTTGAAGTTAATGAAATAGATGAAAATTATGTTTTTAAGGAAGAATTTAATTCAATTGATAATAACGTAAAAACCGTTGTGGAAGATTTGAAAATAAATGATTATATAGATGAATCAGGTATATTAAGCTATAAGGATATTATTGAAACCAAATGGGATAATGAACATGTTTTAATAAATTATAATGTACTAAGTAACGATTTATATGCAAATAAATTTATTTTTGCTCTAACTTTAGAAAAGGGTAACGATAAATTTTCTATTCGTTTTGAAATTGATTCTGAGCAATTTAATATTTTAAAAGAATTTGGAATACCAAAAGAATTACAATAGAATTGAGGCTAACACAATGGAAAAAAATTTATTAAACAACAAAAAATATTTACATTTATTTACTAGCATGGTTCTATTAACAATTATGTTTGTAATAACTGAAACCGGAGTTAATTTAAAAATATATAGTTTTATTACTCCTTATAAAATTACTTTACTAATTACAGGAATTATGTTTCTTATAGCATTTTTAAAAAATCCTAAAAATATGTTTTTACATTCTTTGGATTCTGTTAAAAACCAACTAAAAGAGATAAAAATACTGATTATCTTAATAGTAGCCTATATAGCATTTGATTTAATAAGTCTACTATATACAAATAATAAATCTGTAGCCTTGACTAAATATGTAACAATTATTTCAATGGTTGCTATAATCTTTTTTTATGTGCTATATTTAAATAAATCAAAAAAAGATAACAATGATACAGTTAATTTATTACTATATTTTTTAAGCGCACCATCAATTATAATATCATTATATACTTGGGCCTATATGATTATATTTAAGACAACCTTCTATGCAAGAAGACTTTCACTTATCCAAGACTATAATAAATTTGGTATGTTATTGTTTTTTAGCTATATTACGCTGATATACTTGATTTTTAGAATTAGTAAGAATCTTAATAAAAGAAATTTGGCCTTAGCTATTTCTTCAATTATCTGTACGCCGACAATATTTTTAACCTTGTCAAGACGAACTACAAAAATGATGAGTGTAGTATTAATTCTTTTTTGTTTATACGGCGTTTTTGATACTTATATAAAATTAAAAAATAAGGAAAGTGGAAAAATAGATAAAAAATTTTATCTTAAATCTCTGATTAAATTAGGAATAACTATTCTTATTACATTTTTAATTAGTAATTTCATAGTTTTTTCTTATGAATATTTAACAACTGAAAGAACAACTAAAATTACTCAAGATCAAACTGGAGACGGATTAGTTGTTAACAGAGGAGCAGATGATATTCTTACCGATGAACATTCAATGGAAAAAAGAACAGTAATCTGGAAAATAGCAAAAAACTCCTATAAAGAATATCCAACATTGAATAAAATAATAGGAAAGGGAGCTTCTAGCAATCTAGATATTTATAACCAACCAGAAAACAAGGCTATTTTAGATAGAATATATTGGAAAAATTTAGCACCAAATACCGTTGACCCTCATAATTTTCTCTTAGTTGACCTATTAAACGGTGGAATAATTTTATTAGGAATAACAATGTTGTGTATGTTGTCGATTTTAGTATATTTGTTTAAATTAATAAAGAGATCTTTTGTAGATGTATTCTTTATATTCACACTTTCCATCGTTATTCTTGGAGATATTATGACAAGTTCAAGATTTGGAATTTTTGACAACAAGTTTATTTGGATAATATTGATTTTACTTATTACCGTTTTTAATTCTTTAAGAAATAAGGATAAAACATCAAAAGTCATTGAATAATCAATGGCTTTTTTATTTTCTTTCTATTTAACAAAATACTACATCATGGTATAATGGTTAAATATATACGATTTTAGGGGGAATAACATGAAATTTAAAAGTACTCGTGATTCAAATGTTTATATAGACTCGAAGAAAGCTTTATTAAAGGGTATATCCGATGAAGGTGGATTATTTATTCCTGAGGAATTTCCAAAATTAGGAAGTATTAATCATATGATGGATATGCAATACAAGGACCTAGCCTACTATATTTTAGGTAAATTCTTTACAGACTTTACACCGGAAGAATTGTCTACCTGTGTTAATGGGGCCTATAATTCAACTAATTTTTCGGATCCTTATATTGCACCAATAAGAAAAACCAGCGACAGGTATTTTGTAGAATTATATCATGGAAGAACTTCTGCCTTTAAAGATATGGCTCTTTCAATTTTTCCTTACTTTATTCAAACTGCATTAAAAACATCAGATGAGTTTGATAATATTGTTATTCTTGTTGCAACAAGTGGAGATACTGGTAAAGCAGCTTTAGAGGGATTTAAGGACGTAGAAAACATTAGAATAGCTGTACTTTACCCTCAAGATGGCGTAAGTTCAATACAAAAACTACAAATGCAAACTCAAGAGGGAAATAATACCTATGTTTTAGGTGTTGTTGGTAATTTTGACGATTGCCAAACTACAGTTAAAAATATTTTTGCAAATAAAGAATTTAATAAAGAATTAAATGAAAATAAAATCCAGTTATCTTCTGCCAATTCTATAAATGTTGGTAGATTATTACCTCAAATAGTTTATTATTACAGCTCCTATATTAATTTATTAAAATTTGGAGAAATAAAAAACGACGAAAAAATTAATATTGTAGTACCTACAGGAAACTTCGGAAACATTTTGGCTGCTTATTATGCTAAGGAAATGGGCCTACCTGTAAATAAACTAATATGTGCATCAAATGACAATAATGTTCTTACAGATTTTATTAATAAAGGTGTTTATGATAAAAATAATGATTTGATTTTAACTACTTCTCCATCTATGGATGTTTTAGTATCTTCAAATGTAGAAAGATTCTTATATCATATGTCCGGTGAAAACACTAGCCTTGTTTCTACTTTAATGGAGGAACTTAAGGAAGATGGTCGTTATGAAATAGATAGGAGTATTTTAAACATTATGGATTTTATGAAGGCTTATTACGCCAATGAAAAAGAAGTAAATGAAAAAATACTAACTACTCTATTAAATGAAAAATATTTAATTGACACCCATACTGCTGTTGCATCTGTTGCCTATGACAAATACCTAAAGGAAACAAATGACAGAACTAAAACATTAATCGACTCTACAGCTTCACCTTATAAATTCTCAAAGGATATTTTAAAAGCCTTAGAAGTTGATACAAATAATTTAAATGATTTTGAAATTATGAATAAACTACAGGAAATAACTTCAGTTCCTGCACCTAAAAATCTAAGTTCATTAAAGAATAAAAAAATTAGATTTGATGAATATAGTAAAAAAGAAGATATTCTTAATAATATAAAAAAATTTATAGGAGATGCTAATAATGCTTAAAATATCAGTTCCTGCTTCAAGTGCAAATTTAGGTCCAGGCTTTGATGTTTTGGCTCTTTCCTTTAAGCTCTACAATGTATTTACTTTTGAAGAAAGTAATAAACTAGAAATTATTAGTGATTACGAGGAATTTAGTAATGAAAATAATTTAGTATATACAACTATTAAGCAAGTATATGATGATTTTAACGAAAAGCCACCTACCTTAAAAATATATACAGGAAGCGATATTCCCATGTCCGGTGGTTTAGGTACGTCAGCTTCCTGTATATTAGCAGGTGTTATAGCTGCAAATTATTTTCTTGGAAATAAAATGACCGAATATGAGATTTATAAAAAAGCTATTGAAATTGAAGGTCATTGTGATAATATAACAAGTCAATTTTTTGGTGGTCTTTCCATGTCCATTAAGCAGGACGGAGAAATTCGATATAAGAAAATGAATATTCCATCAGGTATGAAATGTACTGCCCTAATTCCTGACTTTGCCGTTAGAACAAAATTAGCCAGAGAGGTTTTACCTGAAAAAGTTACAATGGAAGATGCTGTTTTCAATATGTCCCACTGCTTATTTATGGTTGATTGCCTAAGAAAGGGAGAGTTTGAAAATTTAAAATATTATTTTAAGGACAAACTCCACCAGGACTACAGAGCACCACTTGTTAATAATTTTTATGATATAGTTTCTATGTCCTATGATTTAGGTGCCTTTGCTGCATATTTAAGTGGAGCAGGACCTACTATAATGGTTTTTAGAGATATAGAGGACAAGGATTTTAATAAAAAAATCGAAAAATATTTAAATACTTTAGCAAATAATTGGGAAATTAAGGATTTAGAAATAGATAATGAAGGAACAATAATAGAAGAATTTTAATATTAATCTTCTTCTATTGTTGTTACTATTACAATATCTATGATATAATAAGGTGTATATTTTATGGAGGTACATAATTATGAAAAAACACATTAAAACATTAGCAGGCAATTCTTTGAAAGAATCAGCATGTACAGGTGGATGTGGTGAATGTCAAACTTCTTGTCAATCAGCATGTAAAACATCTTGTACTGTTGGAAACCAAGAATGCGAAAACGAAAATAGATAATAAAAAAGAGCTATATAGCTCTTTTTTATTGTTAAAATCTACTTTAGAATATAATATTATTCTTTTAACAAACTAAGGAGACCTTATGATTCATAAATATAAAATGAATAACTATAATATAGTACTAGACATTTATGGTGGCGCTGTACATGTAGTAGACGATATTAGTTATGATATTTTAGATTATTATAAAACAAATACAAAAGAAGAAATAATTTCAATATTAAATAATTATCCAAAAGAAAAAGTGGCTGAAGCCTATGATGAAATTCAGGAAATGGAAAATCAAGGTTTACTTTTTACTTCCGATGATTATCTAAATATAGAGGAATTTGAAAAAAGAGAACCTGTACTTAAGGCTATGTGTCTACATGTAGTACATGACTGTAATTTAAAATGTAAATACTGTTTTGCCTCTCAAGGAGATTTTGGTGGACATAAAGCCTATATGTCATCAGAAGTTGGTAAAAAAGCTTTAGACTATTTAGTTGCTAATTCAGGCAGTAGAAAAGCCTTAGAAGTGGACTTCTTTGGTGGCGAACCACTAATGGATTTTGATTTAGTTAAGGAGTTAGTGGAATACGGCAATGAAATAGCAGAAAAAAACAATAAATATTTCAGATTTACAATAACAACTAATGGCATCTTATTAGATGATGATAAAATCGACTATATTAATAGACATATGCACAATGTTGTTCTTAGTTTAGACGGAAGAAAAGAAATAAACGATGAAATGCGTCCAACTATTAATGACAAGGGCACTTACGATATTATAGTTCCTAAATACCAAAAACTAATTCAAGGAAGAAAAAATAAGTACTACTATGTAAGAGGTACATTTACTAGAAAGAATTTAGATTTTTCAAAAGACGTTAAACTCTTTAAGGATTTAGGATTCGATTTAGCTTCAGTTGAGCCTGTTGTTGATGCCGATTACAACGAATATGCTATAAGGGAAGAAGATCTTCCTACTATTTTACAGGAATATGAAAATTTAGCTATTGATTATGCTAAAGCACAAGTTGCAGGTGATCCCTTTAAATTCTTCCATTTTATGGTGGATTTAACCCAAGGTCCTTGTATTATAAAAAGAATGTCCGGCTGTGGTGCCGGCTGTGAATATGTAGCAGTAACTCCTGAAGGAGATATTTATCCTTGTCACCAATTTGTTGGTAATGAAAAATTCAAAATGGCAAATATTTTAGATGAAAAAGTTGAACTTCCTAGAGAAATGCAAGATGAATTTTTAAATTGTCATGTTTTTTCAAAAGAGGATTGTAAAAATTGTTGGAACAAGTTCTATTGTTCCGGCGGTTGTCATGCTAATGCCTATAATTTTAATGGCGATATTATGAAGCCGTATGAAGTTGGCTGCGAAATGCAAAAGAAAAGAACAGAATGTGCAATTATGGTTGAAGTTGCAAAAATGATGCAAGGAGAATCAATATAATGAAAAATATAAAGTCCCCTGTTTTACAGGGGCTTTTGTCTATGTCTAAAAAAGATAAAGTCCGTTTCCATATGCCTGGCCATAAGGGAAAATTTTCAGAATTATATAAGACTATCTACAAAAATTTACTGTCTTTAGACTTTACTGAAATTAATGGTACAGATGACCTATATAATTCTAAGGAGATTTTAAAAGAAGGTATGGACTTACTGACAAAAGAAAGAATGTCTAAATACAGTTTCTATTTAACTAATGGTACAACAGTAGGAATTTTAGCATCTATTATGGCACTAACTAATAATAAGGACAGTATTTTAATTTCTAAAGATTGCCATAAGTCAGTTTATAGTGCTATTGAGTTAAATAAATTAAACCCTATAATTCTTGAAAATATAATTTATGATTCTGGTTTAGTCCTACCTATTGATGAAGATATTATTATTAATGAATTAAAAAGAAATAAAAATATTAAAATGGTAGTTTTTTCAAGACCAAATTATTATGGACTTTGTTCCAACATTGAAAAACTAGCAAAATATTGTAGTGAAAATGAAATTATCCTACTAGTTGATGAAGCCCATGGCTCCCATTTAAATTATCATTCCGATTTACCAGTAAATGCTTTAAAATCCGGTGCCCATATTTCTGTTAACTCCTTTCATAAAACCCTTCCTGCCTTAACTCAAAGTTCAGTAATAAATTTTAACTATAACTTAAGTGAATTAAATATAAAAAAAGTTTTAAATATGATAGAAAAACTTCAATCTTCTTCCCCATCATATTTATTAATGGCCTCTATTGATATTAGTAGGGCCTATATGGAATCCTGTGGAAAGGAAAAATTAAATAATTTAAAAAACTATATTAAAGATTTTGAAAAATCCATTGAAAATTTACCATGGATTAAAATTCCTAACCTACCTGACTATGTTAATAAGGATTTTACAAGAATTATACTTGAAACTAAAATACCAGCTTCTAATGTACAAAATTATCTGGAAGAAAATAATATTTATCTTGAAATGATAAGTAAAAATATTTTAGTTCTAATTACTACTACAGAGGACACAAAAGAGGATTTAGAATATCTTTCTAAGATTTTAAAAAAATTTAAGCCAGATACTACTACAAACAATAATACAGTTAAAGACACAGAAGATAAAAATAATAGTCAGCAACATTTTGTTGCCTTAAATAAATCTGCCGGTAGAAAATTAAATGAAAATATTATTATCTATCCTCCTGGAAGTGTTTACTTAAAAAAGGGCGATATAATAAGTGAAGAAATTATTAAATATATTAAGGAGCTTATTAGCTCCGGAATAAAGGTGTATACCGACTTTAACAAAGATATAAACAATCTCTATGTTTCTATTGACTAAAGTCAAACTATAATGTATTATTGAGTTAGTACATTATAGAAAGGAGATATTTATGAAATTTAATGATTTCCAACCAATATATGTCCAAATAATGGATTATATAAAGTACCAAATCATTCGCGGAGAATTAAAAATAGATGAAAAAGTCCCTTCTGTTCGAGAAATAGCATCTACTTTAAAGGTAAATCCAAATACTGTTCAAAGAAGTTACAGTGAACTGGAAAGAGAAAATGTAATATATGCTAAAAGAGGACTAGGAAATTTTGTTACTTCAGACCCGGATATTGTAAATAATTTAAAAGAAGAAAAAGCAAAAGAAATACTAAGTAATTTTTTAAATGAAATTCAAAAACTGGGTTTAACAAAATATGAAAGTATAAAATTAATTGAAGAAGGATGGAAAGAAAATGAATAGTATTGTACAAATTTCTAATCTAACTAAAAAATATAATAACAACCTAGCCCTAGACAATTTAAATCTAGAGTTAAAAAACGGTACAGTCGTTGGTTTATTAGGTCCTAACGGCTCAGGAAAAACAACATTAATAAAAATTTTAGCCGGCTTATTACGTTCTTATTCAGGTGAAGTCCTAATAGATGGTGAAGCTCCCGGTCCTATTACAAAAGCCTATGTATCATATTTACCTGATAGAAGTATTTTAAATAACTTTAATAAAATTTCCGACAGCATTAAATTTTTCGAAGACTTTTTCGAAGATTTTAATACTAGTAAATGTAAAAACATCTTAAATTCACTAGCTTTAAATGAAGATTCTAAAATTAAATCCCTATCAAAGGGTATGGTTGAAAAATTACATCTATCATTAATATTAGCTAGAAAGGCAAAATTGTATATTCTTGATGAGCCAATTGCAGGAGTCGACCCTGTAGCAAGAGATGAAATTCTAAACGCTATTATAGATAATATTGAACCGGAAAGTACAATGATAATCTCAACTCATTTAGTTAGAGATATAGAGAATATTTTTGATGAAGTTGCTTTTATTAGTAATGGAAAAATCATTGAATATGATATTGCCGAAAATATAAGAACTCAAAGCGGAATATCTATAGATGAAAAATATAAAGAAATATTTGGAGGTGTATATAATGACTAAATTATTAAAATATGAACTTAAGGAAAGTTCAAAATATTTTTTATATATAATATTAGGAATAATTATTGCCTCTTTAAGTTTAGCCTTTACAATTATTAGAGCTACTAAAATCAATGAAAACAATATGTCGGAATTTAGTGCAATTTCAATGGGCTTATCATCATTACTTGTCTTTGGCTTATTTATAGCAGTTTTTGTAGGCTTTATATTTATGGTTATTAGTTCCTTTAGAAAAGATCTTTATACAGACAGTGCCTATTTGAAATTCAGTCTACCTATAAATGGGTCACAATTATTAAATGCTAAGATTTTAAATGTATTTATTTGGTCAGTTTTAATGGCTATAGTAACCGTAATTGTAAATTTACTTATTTACGGTATTTTCCTTAATGAATATATAACCGATATTGTTATGGCTCTTAAAGAAGCTTGGAGCTACTTTAATGTAGGATTAGGCTCAAATATTTTCTTAATATTACACTATATATATTCGTTTTTTGCTTCATTAATAGCTGTATACTTTTGTATAACTTTTACAAAAGCATTTTTTAAGAATAGTAGAAATGGTTATATTTGGGTTTTAGTATATATTATTTGGGGAATAATCGAAAGTCTCATTTCTATGGTAACTTCAATAGCTATTCCCTATTATTTATCAATAGGAAAAAGTCTATCAATTTCTAAACTAGACTACATTTCACTTGCTAATTCAGTGTTTGAGCCTACTAATTATATAAATCTCAACCTTGGTTTTTTCATTATTGAAATAATAATCACTGTACTACTATATATGTTTACAGTTCATATGCTTAATAAAAAAGTCGATATTTAAAAAGAAATGCATCTATAAATTTACCTATAGATGCATTTTTCTTTTCCATATATTACAAAATCATTACAATTTTAAAATTTCAATACTTTACAAGCTTTACTATGGTATAATACAGAAAGAAATTTTAAAAGGGAGTTATTATGTGGATATTAGACGAATTATTTAAATTAAAAAACAGTGATAAATTAGCAATTAACCATGGTAATGACAATATTACTTTTAAGGATTTATGGAATAAGTCGGAAATATTAGCTAATTATATAAAAAATAATACAGAAGATAATTCAACAGTTGCTATTTATGGAAATAAGGAAAGTGAAATGCTTTTAACTGCTGTTTCAAGTTTAAAGGCAGGTAGGTCTTATTCTCCAATAGATATTACTTTCCCGGAAAATAGAGTAAGTAAAATAATGAATAGATTAAATGGTAATTTAATATTTAATTTTTCTAAAAATAAATTAAATAACAACTATGTTGAAATAAATAAAGATGACCTAAACAATATACTAAAAGAAAATCCAAAGGCTACAATTAGTCAGGACAGTTGGATTAAAGATGATGACATTGCCTATATATTATTTACATCAGGTAGCACCGGTGAGCCTAAAGGAGTGCCAATTTCAAAAAGAAATATAGAAACCTTTAATCATTGGTTTAAAGAATATTGTGAATTTGGAAATGGCGACTACTATGTTCTTGACCAAGCACCTTACTCCTTTGACCTATCTGTTATAGCAGTGCATCTATATTTTTCTCTTGGAGCTACCTTAGTTGCAATTGATAAAGAAATGCTTAAAGATTTCAACTATTTATTTGATACTTTGAAAAACTCCAACTTAAATGTTTGGATATCAACACCTTCAATGATGGAATTATGTTTATTTGATGAAAAATTCTCTTCAGATTTACTTCCAAATTTAAAGAAAATTATATTCATTGGAGAAGTATTAACTAAAAACCTAGTTAGACAATTGAATACAAGGTTTAAAGATGTTGAAATTATTAACGGATACGGCCCTACTGAAGCAACTTGCGGAGTTTCTGCCTGCTATATTAAAGACGAGGATCTACTTGCAGAAGACTCCTTACCAATTGGCTATCCTGGAGAAAATATTGGATTTTATATTGAAAAAGACGGTAAAATAATCGATGATGATAATACCGATGGTGAGTTAATTTGTACCGGTGACAGTGTTAGTCAGGGTTATTATAAAAATCCTGAACTTACTAAAGAAAAATTCTTTACAACAGAAGATAATAAAATGGCCTATAGAACAGGTGATATTGTCTATAAAAAAGGAAATTTGTACTATTTTAAAGAAAGGAAGGATTTCCAAGTAAAGCTACACGGTTATAGAATTGAATTAGACGATATTACAAATAATATTAGAAATATTGACTATATAGATAACTCTATTACTATTCCTGTTTATAAAGATGATAAAGTAACTCATTTAACTTCTTTTGTTGTTTTAAATAATAAGACGGATTTACAAGGCTTAAAATTAAATATAGACATTAAGAATAAATTAAAAAAATCCATACCTAGTTACATGATTCCTAAAAAAATAATAGCAGTGGATAAATTCCCATTAAATATTAATGGAAAAATAGATAGAAAGAAATTATTGGAGGATTTTAGTTAATGATAACACAATTTGGTGATTTCTTTTCCCTGTATGTCTATTTTATACTTCTACTGCCGGCTATTATTTTAGGTATTTTAGGTAAAAAAATTAAATATTACGGATTTTTAGTATCCCTTCCCTGTCTATTCTTAATATTTGTAGACAATATGGATTTATCCTGGAATATTAAAACCTATATAAATTTAATACAATTTATTCTTTACTTAGTTTACCAATTTGTATTAATAATATTTTTTACAAATTATTGGAAGAACAATAAAAATAAATATATTTATTATCTTGTTCTTACCTTAAGTATATTACCTTTATTTTTAGTAAAACTATCACCTCATGTGAAAATGCCTCCTATTGGCTTTATTGGTATTTCATATTTGAGTTTCAGAGTTTGGCAAATTATTATTGATACAAAAGATGGTAATTTCAAAAATAAAAATATACTGGATATTTTTTATTTTATAACTTTTTTCCCAACAATTTCTTCCGGACCTATTGACAGGCAAAGAAGATTTTTTAAAGAAATCAATAGTGAAATAAATAATGTAACTTATGTTAATGATTATTTAATAGAGGGATTTAAAAAGATTGTTATGGGAATACTTTATAAATTTGCCATAGCTTCTTTTATTAATGAACGTATATTGGAAAATTTACATTATCTACCTAAAAATTATGCTTTTTTAAGCACAATTATATATATGTATGCCTATACACTCTACTTGTTCTTTGATTTTGCCGGTTATTCAAACTTCGCCATAGGAACAAGTTATTTCTTAGGAGTTAAGGCTCCTGAAAACTTTAATAAACCCTTCCTGGCAAAAAATATGAAGGAATTTTGGGACAGATGGCATATATCCCTATCAAAATGGTTTAGCGACTATATTTTTAGTAGATTTTTACTAAATAATTTAAGAAACGGTAACTTTAAAAGTAGAAAACTTGCTACAAGAGTAGCCTTTTTAATTACCATGGGAACAATGGGTATTTGGCACGGTTTTGAACTACATTATATACTTTACGGTCTCTACCAAGGTATATTATTAGTAATAACCGACATTTACCTAAGTTCAAAA